>JBBQDX010000001.1:0-50674 GCA_038320125.1 Rhodobacterales bacterium
ACTTCCGAACAGTCTTCTCGTTGAGGCTGTAACGCTCAGCCAGCTCCGTGACCGAAGCTTGCGATCGCTGTATCGCCGCTCGGACGGCGTGCGTGGTCCTGGCGCTGCCATGCAGTATTTGTCCCATAGAGCATCCTTCTCGGCCGCTGTCGGCAGAATGCCACCACACCAAGGGACTGAACACCTAGCGTCCCGCCCCGCGCCCCGCCAGAGCCTTCCACCGGGACAGAATGCGCCCTTGCGGGAGATCCTCCGAGAAATTAAGTTACGCTGCAACTGCATGGTTTCGCCCAGCCCGCCGCCCGGCCCGCCGCATAGCCCGAGGAACGCCCGATGCCCCACGACGGTCAGACCATGTCCGCGGAGACGAACGCCGAAACCCCGATCCTCCCCGACCTCCTCGGTCTGACAGCGCAGGCCTGCGACGCGGTGGACGGCTTTCTGGTGCGCGCCAAGGCCGCGGTTTCCATCCGCGTCCTGCGCGATGGACGCGCGCAGCCCGAGTTGCTCGAGGTCGAGCAGACCGCGACCCACGGCCTCGCCTGGCTCGCCACCTACGCGCAGGCCCTGCGGCAGATGCAGCATTGGGCCGAGCGGCTTCGGGCCGACTGTGCCTTCGGAGAGGTCGAGGCGCTGATCCACCAGATCGCCTTCGGCGAATACCTCTGCCAGATCGAGGGCGGCCTGCCCATGAGCCAGGGGGAGATCGTCCGTCCGCGGGACATGGGCTTGACCCCGGAAGACATGCGCGATCTGGCGGGACCCGCCGTCCGGACGCTCCGCGGCGCCGCGAATACCCAGGCCGCCCGAACCCGGCTCGTCACGCTCATGCGCGACGGCACCGCGAATGCCACGTTCGGAGCGACCGGCCTCGACGCCGAACTGGAGATGATCCGCGACCAATTCCGCCGCTGGGCGGCCGACAAGGTCGCCCCGCATGCCCACGGCTGGCACCTTGCCGACGCGCTGATCCCCATGGAGATCATCGACGAAATGGCGGGGATGGGTGTTTTCGGCCTGACCATTCCAGAGGAATACGGCGGCCTCGGCCTTCCGAAAGCGGCGATGTGCGTCGTCTCCGAAGAGCTCTCGCGCGGCTACATCGGCGTCGGCTCGCTCGGCACCCGAAGCGAGATCGCGGCCGAACTGATCCTCGGCGGCGGCACCGACGACCAGAAAGCCCAGTGGCTCCCCCGCCTCGCCTCCGGCGAAACCCTCCCCACCGCCGTCTTCACCGAGCCCAATACCGGCTCCGACCTCGGTGCGCTGCGCACCCGCGCGGTGCCGGAGGGCGATGGTTGGGCGGTGACCGGCAACAAGACCTGGATCACCCACGCCGCGCGCACCCATATGATGACGCTGCTCGCGCGCACCGACCCCGAGACCACCGGTTACGGCGGCCTGTCGATGTTCCTGGCCGAAAAGACACCGGGAACCGATCAGGATCCCTTTCCTACAGACGGCATGACCGGCGGCGAGATCGAGGTGCTGGGCTACCGTGGCATGAAGGAATACGAACTGGCCTTCGACGGTTTCCGCGTCGCGGGCGACGGACTGCTGGGCGGCGTAACCGGGCAGGGCTTCAAGCAGCTCATGCAGACCTTCGAGAGCGCCCGCATCCAGACCGCCGCGCGCGCCATCGGCGTTGCTCAAGCCGCGCTCGACGAGGCCCTGAAGTATGCGGAGAGCCGCGTCCAGTTCGGCAAGCCGCTCGTCGCCTTCCCGAGGGTGGCCAACAAGCTCGCCATGATGGCGGTCGAGATCATGGTGACGCGCCAGCTTACCTATTTCTCGGCGGCCGAGAAGGACGCGGGTCGGCGCTGCGATCTTGAAGCCGGCATGGCCAAGCTCCTCGGTGCGCGCACCGCATGGGCAGCCGCCGACAACGGCCTGCAGATCCACGGCGGCAACGGCTTCGCGCTGGAATATCCAATCTCGCGCCTGCTTTGCGACGCCCGCATCCTCAACATCTTCGAGGGTGCCGCGGAGATCCAGGCGCAGGTCATCGCACGACGGCTCCTCGGCTGACGGGATCATCCGTATCGGCGGCGGATCCGATCAGGCTTGCCTGCGCACCGCCGCCACGAACCGCCCGCGGGCGGCGGGCAAAGGCCGATCGCCCAGGGATGGCGCCAGGCTGTTCTCGAGGAACCAGCCCGTCAGAGCCAACGCCTCGATGGCGCCCTTAATCGTCGGCATCCCGCCGGTCAGCATGTCCGGCAGGACGAGCAGCCGTGTCGCCCAGTCTCCTGCCTGCCCCCGCGCCACGGCGCGACCCGTGCGGGGCGAGACGAAGGCGAGGTCGTTCGTGCCCCCCGATACCGCGCAGGCGGTGAGGTCCAGTCCGAAGCCAGACACCTCCAGGAGCGCAAGTTCCCAGAGCACATAGCCGGCGAGCCAGCCCTCGCCGGACGCGATGGCCTCGCTGAGCGCCTCCGTCCGCGTCTGGAACTCCGTCATCGCCTCCCGCTCGGGCAGCGCGAAGGAGGCCAGTGCGCAGACCGAGGAGAGCGCGGCCAGGCGCAGCGGATCGCTGAGGATGGCCGCCGCCCGGGAGCGCACGAGCTCCACCGACCAGCCGCCGATGTGGCTCTCCAGCCGCGCCTTCCAGACCGCATCGAGCTGATTGCCGGATTGCAGCATCGGAGCCTTTCTGCGGGAGGTGCCGCCATGCACGACACCCAGGTGTCGCCCATGGTGCCGCGTGAAGAGTTCCAGGATCACAGCCGTCTCGCCATGCGGTCGCGCGGCGAGAACGATGCCCTCGTCACGCCATTCGATCACGTCGCGGCCGCCGTCATGCCAGGCCGTCCTGATCGAGCAGGTGCCGTCCCGCCCGGTCCTCGACCTCGAGCACCCAGACGTCCGGGTCGAAGCGCGCCTGCCGGGCCACGGCTGCATCGCAATCGGCCTCTGCACCCTCGGCCAACACGATCCATGCCCGCTCGCCGGTCGCGAGATCGAAGCTGCGCTGATAGACCCGGGCCTGTCCATCGAGCGTGTTCAGCTTGACCAGCACCGCACCCGCCCCGTCGTCGCCGTGGCGCACGACGAAACAGGAAATATCGAACATCTCCAGCCGCTTGCGATAGGCGGCGGTCCAGAAGGAGGCCGTCAGCCGGGTCAAAGGTCCAAAGCTCCATCCGCTCGCAGGTGGACGGGTCCAGCGAAGCGTTTCCGAGGGGTCCGCTCACCCATCCTTGAAGTCGAGGCCCATCGCGTCGAACCGCTCCGCGTCGTCGAGCCAGTTCGCGCGCACCACAACGCGCAGGAACAGGTGGACCCGGTGGCCGAGAAACTCCTCCATCTCCACCCGTGCCGCCTGCCCCACGGCCTTCGTCGTCTCGCCCTTGCGCCCGAGGACGATGCCCTTGTGGCCGTCGCGGATCACGTAGATCACCTGGTCGATGCGCACCGATCCGTCGTCTCGGTCCTCCCAGGTCTCCGTCTCGACGGTGAGCTGATAGGGGAGCTCCTGATGCAGGCGCAGCGTCAGCTTCTCGCGCGTGATTTCGGCCGCGATCATGCGCAGCGGCAGGTCGGCCACCTGATCCTCGGGGTAGAGCCACGGCCCCTCGGGCACCCGCGCTGCCAGATCGGCGCGCAAGGCCTCGACGCCGTGGCCCTTCTCTGCCGAGATCATGAAGGTCGCATCGAAGGAGAACCGCGCGTTCAGCTTCCCGGTCAGCGCCAGTAGCACCTCGGCCCGCACCCGATCGATCTTGTTGATCGCCAGCAGCACCGGCTGGCCGAAGCGGCGCTTTTCCTCCAGCGACGAGAGGATCGCCTCGACCCCCTCGGTCAGCCCGCGGTTCGCCTCGATCAGGAGGACCACCACATCGGCATCCGCCGCCCCGGTCCAGGCCGCGGCCACCATCGCGCGGTCGAGCCGGCGTTTGGGTCGGAAGAGGCCCGGCGTGTCCACGAAGACGAGCTGCGACGCGCCCGCCATCGCGACGCCCCGGATGCGCGCACGCGTGGTCTGGACCTTGTGCGTCACGATCGAGACCTTGGCTCCGACCATCCGGTTGAGCAGGGTCGACTTGCCCGCGTTCGGCTCGCCGATCAGGGCCACGAACCCGGCGCGGGTCGGCCCCTCGGGCGCGATGGAATCGTCGTCAGTCATCGCTCACCTCATCCAGCAGGGCCTTTGCCGCCGCCTGTTCCGCCGCCCGCTTCGACGCTGCGGCGCCATTGCTCCTGCGCCCGTCCTCGAGCCGCGCCTCGATCCGGAAATGCGGTGCATGGTCCGGCCCGCTCCGCTCCGTCACCTCGTAGACCGGCGGCTTCAGGCCGCGTGCCTGCGCCCATTCCTGCAACGTCGTCTTGGGGTCGCGCGCATCCGCCTCGACCGCCACGATCCGGTCGCCCCAGAGGCGCAGGATCAGGGCCCGGGCCGCCTCCAGACCGGCATCGGCATAGACGGCCGCGATCAGCGCCTCCATTCCGTCGCCCAGCAGTGCGAGCTTGCGCCGCCCGCCCGTCACCTGCTCCGACTTGCCGAGCTTCAGCACGTCGCCGAGGCCGATCTGCCGCGCCACGTCGGCACAGGTTTCCTTGCGCACGAGGGCATTGAAGCGCGGCGCAAGCAGCCCCTCCTGCGCCAGGGGGTCGCCCCCCATCAGCGCTTCCGCGATCACGAGGCCCAGCACCCGGTCGCCGAGGAACTCCAGCCGCTGGTTGTCGGGCCGCGTCTCGGACGCGATCGAGCTGTGCGTCATCGCCCGCACAAGAATGTCCGGCCGAAGGAAGCAGTGGCCGATGCGGTCCTGGAACAGGGCGAGATCGCGCGAAAGCCTCAAACGATCTCCTCGAAGAAACGGTCCATCCGCCAGGTCCAGAAATAGAGCATCCGGGAGCCGGCCGACGAGAAGATCACCCTGTCGGCCCGCCCGATCAGGTTCTCGAAAGGAACGAAGCCGACGCCGCCGACCGACTGGGGCACGCGGCTGTCGCGCGAGTTGTCACGGTTGTCGCCCATGAAGAAATACTGCCCCTCGGGCACGGTGAAGATCGGGGTGGTGTCGAGGCTCGATATCCCGATGTTCAGGATCGAATGCGGCCGGTCTTGGCCCGGCATTGTCTCGGCAGCCCGTTCCTTGATGCACTCGCCGCCGAGACCCACCGGATCGTTCGCGCAGCGCGGCGTCAGGCGCTGCGGGCCCTGCGGTTCCTTGATCTCGATGAAGGGCTCCACCTCGACGGTCGGCACGGCATCGCCGTTAAGATAGAGAAGACCGTCGCGCATCTGCACGGTATCGCCCGGCAGGCCGATCAGGCGCTTGATGAAGTCGGTCCCGTTGACCGGGTGGCGGAACACGATGACGTCGCCGCGCTCCGGCTCGCTGCCGAGGATGCGGCCGGAAAACGGGCAGGCCGAGAACGGGCAGGAGTTCCGGGAATAGCCGTAGGCCATCTTGTTGACGAAGAGGAAGTCGCCGATCAGCAGCGTATCCTTCATCGAGCCGGAGGGAATCCAGAACGGTTGGAAGAACAGGGTGCGGAAGATGCCCGCGATCACCAGCGCCCAGAACACGGTCTTGACCGTCTCCCAGAGCCCTTCCTGCTTTTCCGCCTTCGCCATGCTTGCGTCCTGTTTTCAACGTCGCGTTCCCCTGCGCCCTGCCCCCGGTCCTGTCAACCGCGCGCCGCATCCATGGCGATGGGGCGCGCTTCTATCACGACGAAGGCCTGCGCCCAGGGGTAGTCGTCGGTCAGGCTGACATGGATCATCGCCTCGTGACCCGCGGGCGTCATGCCGCCAAGGCGCGCTTCGGCCCAGCCCGTCACCGCCATCGTCGGCTGCCCGCTCTGCAGGTTGGTCACCGCCATGTCCCGCCACGCGATGCCCATCCGCAGCCCGGTGCCGAGCGCCTTGGAGCAGGCCTCCTTGGCGGCCCAGCGCTTGGCGTAGGTCGCCGCCTCGCCGCCCTCGGCCCGGGCGCGGTGGGTCGCCTTGCACCGTTCGCGGGGCGTGAAGACACGGTTGCGGAAGCGGTCGCCGAAGCGGTCGAGCACGCCCTGCATCCGTTCGATATTCGCCAGATCGGTTCCGATGCCGAGGATCATGCCACTCTCTCGATACCGCGCCCGTCACGCAAGGCGACCCGGCCTCACGTCGCATCCCTCGCCAGATCCATCAGCCGCCGCATTTCGGCCATCGCGCCCTTGAGCCCGCGAAACACCGCCTCGCCAATCAGGAAATGCCCGATGTTGAGTTCGGCGACCTGGGGGATCGCCGCCAGCGGACCAACGCTGTCGTAGGTGATGCCATGGCCCATGTGGACCTCCAGCCCGAGGGCCTCGGCCTGCGCCGCGGCCTCCGTCAGGCGGACCAGTTCGGCAGCCGCGTCGTCGGTCCGCTGCGCGGCAACGGCGTCGCAATAGGTGCCGGTGTGCAGCTCGACTACGGGAGCCCCGACCTTTGCCGAGGCCTCGACCTGCCGTGGATCGGGCGCCACGAAGAGCGACACGCGCACCCCCGACCCGGCCAGCGGGGCGATGTAGCGGGTCAGCCGCTCCGCATCGCCGGCCACCTCCAGCCCGCCCTCCGTGGTGCGCTCCTCGCGCTTCTCGGGCACGAGGCAGACCGCGTGCGGCCGGGTATCGAGCGCCAGACGCGCCATCTCCTCCGTCGCGGCCATCTCGAAGTTGAGAGGGATGCCGATCGCGGCCCGGATCGCGGCCATGTCGGCATCGCGGATGTGGCGGCGGTCCTCGCGCAGGTGCGCGGTGATGCCGTCGGCCCCCGCCGCCTGCGCCAGCAGCGCGGCGCGGACCGGGTCCGGGTTGTCGCCGCCCCGCGCGTTGCGCAACGTGGCGACATGGTCGATGTTGATGCCCAGCCGGAGCCGTGCGGGTGTGGCGCTATTCATTCGTTCCTCCCGTCTCCACCTTGCGCTTGTCCTTGACGACCGCCTTGTCCGCGGCTCTCTCCTGCGCGCGCGTTGCCGCCTTGCGCCGGATCTCGTCCAGTGTCTTCTTGATGTTTCCACGTCGGCGCCGCTGATAGGCTTCGATCAGGGGGATCGAGATCGTGTAGGCCGCGATGCCGGTGAAGATTCCGGGCACGATGCCGCCGATGAGCCAGGGAAAGAACACGTCGTTCCAGAAGATCGCTGTGGCGGTCCAGTCCACGGCGGTGCCGGTCACGGCCTTCCAGCTGTTCCAGAGCAGATCCTGGCCCGCCCCGAAGAACTTGCCGAAGATGGTCTCGTCCACCTTGCCGCGCATCCGCGTGCCCAGCATCCAGTGCCCGAGGTTCAACGAGACGACCGCGATCGGCACATAGGTCAGCGGGTTGCCGAAGAACGTGCCAAGCAGCGCCGCCATCACGTTGCCGCGCATGAGAAAGGCGAGAAGGGCCGCGACGACGAAGTGCAGCCCGTAGAACGGCGTGAAGGTGGTGAAGACCCCTGCCAGGATGCCGCGGCTGATCTTGCGCGGGGTATCGGGCAGGCGGCGGAGCCGGTGCTTGACGTAGATCGCCGCGCGCGCCCAGCCACCGCGCGGCCATACCGCCTGCCAGATGGCCCGCCCGATGGGGAGTCTGTCGCGGCGCTTGAACATGGCGGTCCCCTCAGGCCACGTCGATGGGCGTGTCGATATGCATGTCGGCGCGCTCGCTCGCGCGGTCGACGGCACCATGTGCGACGCGCCGGTCGCCCCGGCCCCGTCCCGGGTCGCGGTGCCGGCGAACCTGCGCCACGTCGTTGTCGGTATCGGCAGCCATCACGAGACCATGCAGGTGATCGCGGTCGCGCACCTCCACGTCGATGAGGACGCGGAAGAAATCGGGCTTGCGGTCGATGAAGCGCAGGTCCGAGATGTTGGCGTTCTGCTCCGCCATCAGCAGGCAGATGCGCCCCAGCACGCCCGGCGCATTCGAGATCGTCATGTCGAGCGTCACCGAATTGCGCGCCGCGTGGTGCCCCGGCGTCCAGCGCAGGTCGATCCAGCGGTCGGTCTGCTCCTCGAACTCGGCCATCCGGGGGCAGTCGATGGCATGAACGATCACGCCCTGACCCTTGTTCGCGATGCCCACGATCCGCTCGCCCGGCACCGGCTGGCAACAGGGTGCACGGTCGAAGCTCGCCGCCGGGTCGAGGCCGACGATGGCGTTCTCGGCGGTCACGTCGGGCGCCGGCCTGGATTGCGCCAGCTCCGGATAGAGCGTGGCAACGACCGTTCGCGCGCTGATCTGCGAGGCCCCGATGGCCGCCAGAAGATCCTCGTCGTCCTCGTAGGACAGGGCCCGCGCGGCCGTCGCCAGGGCCTTTTCGGTCGACCGCTTGCCGACCTGCGCGAAGGCCGCCCGCGCCAGCTCCCGGCCCAGACGCGCATGACCGGTCCGCCGCTCCGCCTTGAACGCGCGCCGGATCGCCGACTTGGCGCGCCCGGTGGTGGCGATGTCGATCCAGGTGGCCTGCGGCGTCTGCGCCTCCGCCGTCACGATCTCGATCGACTGGCCGTTCCTCAGCCGCGTCCAGAGCGGCACGCGCATCCCGTCGACCTTCGCCGCCACCGTCCGATGCCCGATGCGGGTGTGGATGGCATAGGCGAAATCGATGGGGGTGGCGCCCCGCGGCAGCTTGATGACGTCGCCCTTGGGCGTGAAACAGAAAACCTGGTCGGTGTACATCTCGAGCTTCACCGCCTCGAGGAACTCGGCATGGTCGGCCGCTTCCTCGAACCGCTCATTCATCGAGCGCAGCCATTCCGCCGGGTCCACCGCGAACCGGTTCTCCGAGCGCACCCCGTCGCGGTAGGACCAATGCGCCGCCACGCCGCGCTCGGCGACCTCGTGCATCTCCCGCGTGCGGATCTGCACCTCCACCCGCTTGCCGTCGCGCCCCGAGACGGTGGTGTGGATCGAGCGGTAGCCGTTCGACTTCGGCTGGCTGATGTAGTCCTTGAACCGTCCCGGCACGCTACGCCACCGCTGGTGGATGACACCGAGCGCGCGGTAGCAGTCCGCTTCCGTCTCCACGATAATGCGGAAGCCCCAGATGTCGGAGAGCCGCGAGAAGCCGATCTCCTTCTCCTCCATCTTGCGCCAGATGGAGAACGGCCGCTTGGCGCGCCCCACCACGGTCGCCCCGATCTCGGCGCGCGCCAGCTCCCGCTCGATGTCGTCGGTGATGCGGCGGATCACGTCGCCCGATTCGCGCTGGAGCGTCACGAAGCGCCGCAGGATCGAGGTCCGTGCCTCGGGGTTGAGGACGGCGAAGGACAGATCCTCTAGCTCCTCGCGCATCCATTGCATCCCCATGCGCCCCGCCAGCGGCGCATAGATCTCCATCGTCTCATGCGCCTTCTGCGCCTGCTTGTGGGCGACCATGTGCCGGATCGTGCGCATGTTGTGGAGCCGGTCGGTCAGCTTGACGAGGATCACCCGCAAATCCTTGGACATCGCCATGAAGAGCTTGCGGAAGTTCTCGGCCTGCTTGGTCTCGCTGGAGGTCAGCTCGAGGTTGGTGAGCTTCGTCACCCCGTCCACCATCTCGGCGACCTCGGCGCCGAAGCGACGCACGACCTCCGGGTAGGTGGAGCGGGTGTCCTCGATGGTATCGTGCAGCAGCGCGGTCACGATGGTCGCATCGTCGAGCCGCTGCTCCGTCAGCAGGCCCGCGACCGCGACCGGATGACTGAGGTAGGGCTCGCCCGACCGCCGGACCTGTCCCGCGTGCATCTCGGCGGCATAGGCATAGGCATCGGCGATCAGCGCCGCGTTGGTGCGGGGATTGTAGGCATGCACCAACGCGATCAGATCTTCCGCCTCGATCATCCGACTGGACTCATCCTGCGCCCGTCTGCGCACTTGTGACGCGGGCGCGTCGCCACTCTCGCCTGGGACAGGGTTCAGGGCTGCCCCTGCGCCTCCATCAGCGCGCGCAGAAGCTTCTCCTCCGACATGTCGTCATGACTGGGCATGTCCTTCTCGACACCCATCAGCAGTGACATCGACTCCTCCTCGGGTTCGTCGACCTCGTTCTGCGTCTGATTCGACTCGATCATCCGTTCGCGCAGCGCGTCGGCTCCCTGCGTCTCCTCCGCGATCTCGCGCAGGGCGACGACCGGGTTCTTGTCGTTGTCGCGGTCCACGGTCACCGGACTGCCGGTTGCGATCTCGCGGGCACGGTGCGCCGCCAGCATCACGAGGTCGAAGCGGTTGGGAACCTTGTCGACGCAATCTTCGACTGTCACGCGGGCCATCGGGCGCACCTCTGTCAGGGGGTCGGAGTGGCGTATCTACGTCCGCCGTTTCCTGTTGACAACCCCGCCTGGAATGGCAATCGCCCTGATTTGCAGCCTGTCCGCCGCGCCGAGGCGGGCCAGCATCTCCGCCACCCGCCGCCCCGTCACCGGATGCCGCCATCCTCGTGCGACCTCGGCCAGCGGCACCAGCACGAAGGCGCGGTCCTGCAGGCGGGCGTGCGGCAGGACAAGCTCCGCCGGGGCCTCGCGCGCCTGCCGCTCCGGGCAGAGGCGCATCCAGTCACGCTGCGTGGCCGGGTCCGGACGAACCCGCCCGCCGCTGGCCAGCAGGTCGATGTCGAGGACCCGCGCCCCCCAGCGGGCGCCGCGCACCCGCCCCGCGCGCGTCTCGATCGCGTGGAGTCGCTCCAGCAACCGGGCGGGCGGCAGCGGCGACCACAGCAGCAGCACGGCGTTCACGAAATCCGGACCGCTTCCCGGCGGCCAGGCCGGCGTGCGGTAGAACCGCGACCACCTGACCGCCCGCCCAGGCAGAAATCCGCTCACACGGGCGATGGATCTCACGTTTGCGGCCATCGACCGGGCCGAGTTCGCACCGAAAGCCAGCAGATGTAGCTCTGAAACGTTACTGGACATTGCAAGACCCGCGTTAAGTAATATGAAGACCGGTGAAGAGAGAGCCGCTGCCCGTTTGCCACCCACAGATATTCTTGTGCGGGACCGGACTTTCCGAGAGGATGAACCGATGTTTTATCGCGACGAGCGTCTTGCGCTCTTTATTGACGGCTCGAATCTTTACGCTGCTGCGAAGGCTCTGTCATTTGACATAGATTACAAGCTCTTGCGTCAAGAGTTTGTCCGACGGGGGAAGCTGCTTCGGGCATTCTATTACACCGCCCTCCTCGAGTCGGAGGAATACTCGCCCATTCGGCCCCTCGTCGACTGGTTGCAATACAACGGCTTCACCATGGTCACCAAACCGGCGAAGGAGTTCACGGACAGCCAGGGCCGCCGCAAGGTCAAGGGCAACATGGACATCGAACTGGCCGTCGACGCGCTCGAAACGGCGGCCCACGTGGATCACATCGTCATCTTCTCGGGCGACGGCGACTTCCGCCCGCTCGTCGAGGCGCTGCAGCGCAAGGGCGTTCGCGTTTCCGTCTGCTCCACCATCCGTAGCCAGCCGCCGATGATCGCCGACGACCTGCGCCGCCAGGCCGACAACTTCATCGAACTCGACGACCTGCGCGAGGTGATCGGCCGACCGCCGCGCGAGCGCGAGGCAGATACGCAGGCGCCGGCGGCGGGCTGAGGGGGGGCGCGTGGCTGGCGCTAGCGCCCGATCTTGAACGGCGCCATCCCGGCGCGGGCGAGTGCATCCGCGCGTTCGTTCTCGACGTGACCGGCATGGCCCCTGACCCATTCCCAGGTGACCTTGTGCCGCGCCGCGGCAGTGTCCAGCCGGCGCCAGAGATCCTCGTTCTTCACGGGTTTGCGCGTCGACGTCTTCCAGCCATTGCGCTTCCAGCCCTGCAGCCATCCGGTGATGCCCCCCTTCACGTAGGCGCTGTCGGTCATCACCGTCAGTTCCGACGGCCGCTCGAGCGCCTCGAGCGCCGAGATCGCCGCCATCAGTTCCATGCGGTTGTTCGTCGTCTCCGCCTCGCCGCCCTTCAGCTCCCGCTCCCTCACCACCCCGCCGTCCCGGGTTGCCACGAGCAGCGCGCCCCAGCCGCCAGGGCCGGGATTCCCGCTGCACGCCCCGTCGGTATAGGCCACCAGCCGCATCAGAAGGCGATCGGCGCGAGGCAGAGGAGCACCCCGGACGTCAGGATCAGCCGCAGCTTCATCCACCAGCGCGGCGCCAGCCCCTGTCGCCAGAACATGAAGTCGAGACCGAGGAGGCCGACGAATCCCGCCATCAGCGACAGCCCCGCCGACGCCGGTCCGCCGCCCGTCAGGAAGAACGCCCAGAGGGCGGGCAGCACCGACAGCGCATAGCCGGACGCCGCCACGGCGCCTTCGGCTTTCGTGGCGAAGCCCCACAGGACACCGGACATGAAGCTGAGGATGATCGCGCCGTAGAACAGGCCGACGTAGGGCCCGACGAACCGCGGGCCCACCCACGCCTGCGTCAGCGCCGCGGCGGGCTCCGACCACATCGTCACCACGCCCCAGGCGAACGGCAGCAGCCCGGCGAGGCCGAGCCAGAGGGCGGAACGGGGGACGGCGGCGGCGAACATGCGCGGCAGATGCCACGCCGCAGGCCGGCGCGAAACCCGAATGTTGACCGAACGCTGAAGCGTCAGGCCCGTTCGAGCGCCAGCCGGCCCGCCAGCGCCGCGAAGACCGCGGCGAAGCTCCGGTTGAGCCAGGCCATCGCCCGTTTGCTCGACAGGACGCGGTCGCGGAACGTTCCGGCGAAGAGGCCGTAGAGCACGAAGATGGCCAGCGTCATCGCCATGAACACCCCGCCGAGCACCGCCATCTCGCGCGTTGCCGTGACGGCATCGCCCGACAGGAAGGGCGGCAGCAGCGCGAGAAAGAAGATCGACAGCTTCGGGTTCAGGATATTAAGCAGCATTCCCCGCCAGGCGATCCGGACTAGCGAGCCTGCCCCCCGGTCGGCCCGCACCGCCACCGCGCCGGTCTGCCGCAGCGCGCCCCAGGCCATCCAGAGCAGATAGGCCACCCCCGCGAACTTGACCGCATGAAAGAGCAGCGCCGAAGTATGCAGCACCGCCGCCAGCCCGAGCGTTGCCGCGAGCAGCGCCGGCACGATCCCGAGGGTGCAGCCGAAGGCCGCCGCCATCGCTGCCGCCCTTCCCCGGCCAAGGCCCATGGCCAGCGTGTAGACGACGCCCGTGCCGGGGGCTGCGACGACCAGCAGCGCGGTCACGAGGAACTGAAGCGTGATCATGGCGGGCACCGGGCTATCGTGAATGCCCGATCAATTTCCACAAGTGCGGAGCGAGTGTCTACCCTGCCATGCGAGACCGCCGGCCGCGACCGTGACCGCGGATCGGCCGGCCGCGGTTTCGCGCGGGCTGGCTGAACCGGCAGGGGGAAGATGCCGGCAGCGGCTGCCCGCAGGTGAACCCGAACGCCCCTGGCGCCCGCCTCTGGCCCCCGCGATCCGAAGCCTTGCGCCGGGGACGGGCCGTTCCGGGTCTTCACGCTCTGATAGCCGTCTCGCTGCGGCATCCGCAATCTCGGAGCTATGGATCCATTCGGACGGCAGGTATCGGGGGGGCCGACGGGCTTCCTCCTCCCTGCCGCCCGGAGGACGGCAAACGAACGTCGGCGCTTCAGCCGGCGTCCCGCAGCGTCCGCGGCACCTTGAACTCGACGTGTTCCTCCGCCGTCACCACGTCGCGGACAGCCACCTCGTAGCGCGCCCGGAAAGCGTCCATGACCTCGTCGATCAGCACTTCGGGCGCACTCGCCCCGGCCGTGATGCCTACCGACCGGATGCCGTCCAGCGCCCGCCAGTCGATATCCGCCGCCCGCTGCACGAGCTGGGCATAGGCGCAGCCCGCCTTGGCCCCCACTTCCACCAGCCGCCGGGAGTTCGAGGAGTTCGGCGCCCCCACCACCAGGATCGCGTCGCAGTCCGGGGCCATCGCCTTCACCGCATCCTGCCGGTTGGTGGTGGCGTAGCAGATGTCCTCCTTGTGCGGCCCGACGATCGCGGGAAACCGCGCCCTGAGGGCGGCGACCATGTCGCCCGTGTCATCCACCGACAGCGTCGTCTGCGTGATGAAGGCGAGGCGGTCCGGATCGCGCGGCGCCAGCCGGTCCACGTCCTGCGGGGTCTCGACCAGCAGCACCTCGCCCTCGGGGAGCTGCCCCATCGTGCCCACCGTCTCGGGATGGCCGGCATGACCGATCATCACCATCTGCAAGCCGTTCTCGTGATGCCGCGCCGCCTCGATATGGACCTTGCTCACCAGCGGACAGGTCGCGTCCACGAAGATCATCTCACGCCGCGCGGCCTCCGCCGGCACCGATTTCGGCACGCCGTGCGCGGAGAAGATCACCGGCCGGTCGGGCGGACAATCGTCGAGGTCCTCGACGAAGACCGCCCCCTGATCGCGCAGTACATCGACCACGAAGCGGTTGTGCACGATCTCGTGGCGCACGTAGACCGGCGCGCCCCATTTCGCCAGCGCCAGCTCGACGATCTTGATGGCGCGGTCGACGCCCGCACAAAACCCGCGCGGCGCGGCCATGTAAAGGGTCAGGGGGGGCTTGGTCATGGGCATCTCTCCTGTCCGTCACCTAGAGATCGCGGCGGGCGGCGTCCAGCGGGCGGCGATCGTCCCCCATGCGGATATCCCGGAGGGGCCGCGCAGGTCCTGGACGACGCCACGACGATGGTCGGGTCACAAACGGGGCGGAGGAAAGTCTTGAACCCAATCGCCGGCCATGCGGTGTCACGGCTGCCCGGCGCCGCGGCCGGATCTGTCGGCGGCGGGCCGATCTCAGACATCCAGCCGGTCGCCGGGAGCGAGGCGCGCGCCGCGTCGGAAGTCCGCCCCGGAGGCGGGCAACCTGCCTGCCGCCTGAACCTCCAGCAGCTCCAGCGCCCCGCCGCCCGTGCCCACCACGAGGCCGGGTGCGTCGCAGAGGACGCCCGGACCCGCTTCGCCCTTTTCCTCCGCAGCTCCGACCGGAATCGCTCGCAGCAGCTTCAGGCGCTGGCCGTCCCGTTCCACAAACGCCCCCGGAAACGGCGACAGCCCGTTGATGCGCCGCGCCAGCGTCACCGCGTCCCAGCGGAGATCGACGCGCGCCTCGGCCTTGTCGATCTTGGCGGCATGCGTGATGCCGTCGGCCCCCTGCGCGACGGGCGAGAGCCGCGCGATCTGCTCGACCGCCCGCAAGGCGAGGCGCGCGCCCATCGCCGACAGCCGGTCGTGCAGGTCTCCGGTCGTGTCGGACGCGCCGATGTCCGTCGTCTCGCGCAGCAGCACCGGCCCGGTGTCGAGCCCGGCCTCCATCGCCATGATGCAGACGCCGGTGCGCGCGTCGCCCGCCATGACCGCCCGGTGGATCGGGGCCGCCCCCCGCCAGCGCGGCAAGAGCGAGGCATGGACGTTGATGCAGCCATGGGCGGGCGCGTCCAGCACCATCTGAGGAAGCAGAAGCCCGTAGGCGACGACGACGGCAAGGTCCGCACCCAGCGCCACGAAGTCCGCCTGCACCGCGTCGGATTTCAGCGAGATCGGGCATCGCACCTCGACCCCCAGCGCCTCCGCCCGGGCCTGAACCGGCGAGGGCCGGTCCTTCTTGCCGCGGCCGGCCGGCCGGGGGGGCTGCGAATAGACGGCGACGATCTCCTGGCCAGCGCCGGCCAGAGCATCGAGGACAGGCACGGCGAAATCGGGCGTTCCCATGAAGATCAGGCGCATCGGGCGGCCCTTTTCAGCAGCATGTCGCGTCTCAGTTTCGACAGGCGGTGGAAATACATGCGGCCGTCGAGATGATCGATCTGATGTTGCACGCTGGTCGCGCGCAGCAGCACGAAATCCGCTTCGCGGGGTTCCCCGGCCTCGTCGAGATACGAAACGGTCACGGCGCGCGGGCGCCAAACCCGGGCGGAGACGCCGGGCAGGTTCGGCGAGGCCTCCTCGTGCGCGCGCATCTGGCCGCTGGCCTGCAGGATGCGCGGGTTCGCCAGATACGTCACACCCCGCCCGTCACCGGCATCCACCACCGCCAGACGCAGCATCACGCCCAGTTGCGGGGCCGCCAGACCGACGCCGGGCATGGCGTGCATCGCCTCCACCATCTCGGCCCAGATGTCGCGCACGGCGTCGTCCACCGTTCCGACCATGGCCGCGGGTGTGCGAAGGCGAGGGTCGGGCCAGCGAAGAAAGGGGCGATGCGTCATTGCGCGTTGTTGACCGCTTGCGCCTCCGCCGTCCAGTGGGGGCGGCCGGAGGTTTTCCCGCGCAACCATCCAGGCAGTATCTGAGCAAAAGGAGGCACGCCCGGCGCGAACGTCCGCCCCCGATCCCGCCTGGCGCGGGATCGGACCGCGAGGACGGCAACGAGATCCGACCCCCGCACCGGGAGACCCGCCCGCGCCGACATGCGCAAGCGAACGCCAGCCGCTTGGCGAGCCGTCGTCCATGCGCGCGCTGGACGCCGCCCGGCGGAAGAGAAGCTGCGGTCGCACGGGAGGGCAGACGATCGATGACCGGGGCGAATCCGCGGCCACGGGATATCGGCCGCCGGTCAGCTGCCGTCGTCGGGCACCTCGGGGTGGTCGAGGATCAGCACGCCGTCCAGATGGTCCATCTCGTGGCAGACGCAGGCCGCCGCGAAGCCGTCGAAGCTCTCGCTGCGCCGCCCCGCCACCCCATCGAACGTCAGCGTCACCCGTGCGGGGCGCGCGACGCGGCGGGGCACGCCGGGGATCGAGAGGCATCCCTCCTCGTTGACCTGACGCCCCTCCCGCGCGGTGATCTCGGGATTCACGAAGACACGCGGATCGGGCAGGCCGTCCTTCCACGAACAATCCATCACGAAAAGGCGCGAGGTTACGCCCACCTGGGGTGCTGCCAGCCCGCGCCCGGGGGCGCCATACATCGTGTCGAGCATGTCGCGCGCGAGGTCCGTCACGTCGCCCGCGACCGGGGTGCAGCCCACGCGCAGGACCGGATCGGGGTGGACGACGACGGCGAGGATCATGCGCGGGCCACTGCGCAGGTCGCGGGCGCGCTAGCCACGCGCCATCTCCCGCTTCAGCTTGACCATCTTGCGGGTGATCACCTGACGCCGCATCGCGCCGATCCGGTCGATGAAGAGCTTTCCGTCGAGATGGTCGATCTCGTGCTGCACACAAGTCGCCCAGAGGCCCGCCATCTCCTCCGTCCGCTCGGTTCCGGTCCCGTCGATCCAGCGGACCTTCACTTCAGCGGGGCGGGTCACGTCGGCGTAATGTTCGGGGATCGAGAGACATCCCTCCTCGTAGGTCGAGGTCTCGTCCGAGGCGGCAATCACTTCGGGATTGAACATGATCAGGGCGCGCGGCGCTTCGCCCTCCTTCTTGATGCAGTCGATGACGATGAGCCGCTCCAGCACACCGACCTGCGGTGCCGCCAGACCGATGCCCGGCGCGTCATACATCGTCTCGAGCATGTCGGCGGCGAGTTGCAAGCGCGAATCCGTCAGGTCGGACACCGGCGCGCTGGCCTGTTTGAGGCGCGGGTCGGGATGGAGGAGGATCGGTCGTTTCATCGGCGATCCATCTAGTTTGCGCGCCCCCACCTTGCAACCGGCGCGATGGCGGCTAGGGTCGCGCCCTAAGAAGGAGTCCTTCCATGCGCGATCACCCCTACATCGACCCCCGTTTCGACACCCTCATCGACCGCCGCGGCACGCATTGCGTCAAGTGGGACATGATGGAGAGCCTCTACGGTGTCCCGGCCGACGAGGGGCTGGCCATGTGGGTCGCCGACATGGATTTCCGCCCGCCGCAGGCCGTGCTGGACGCGGTGCGGACACAGCTGGACCACGGCATCGTCGGCTACTTCGGCAACGACGGCCCCTACCGCGACGCGGTCCGTTGGTGGATGCGGGAGCGTCACGGCTGGGAGGTCGACGCGGCGGCGATCTTCACGCCCCATGGTCTGGTGAACGGCGCGGCCATGTGCGTCGAGACCTGGACGGGACCGGGCGACGGCGTGGTGCTTTTCACGCCAGTCTATCACGCCTTCGCCAAGGTCATCAAAGCGGGCGACCGCCGCGTGGTGGAATGCGAGCTCGCCTATGCGGACGGGCGCTATTCCTGCGATTTCGACGCGTGGGATTCCGTCGTCGGGACGGCGGGCGCGAAGATGATGATCCTCTGCTCGCCGCACAACCCGAACGGCCGGGTCTGGAGCCAGGCCGAGCTGGAGGGCTTCGCCGCTTTCGCGAAGCGCCACGAGCTGATCCTGGTGAGCGACGAGATCCATCACGACCTCGTCTATCCGGGCAATACCCACATCCCGATGGCGAAGATTCCGGGGATCGAGGACCGGCTGGTGATGATGACCGCCACGACCAAGACGTTCAACATCGCAGGCGCCCATGTCGGCAACGTCATCGTGCCTGACGAGGGTCTGCGGGCAGAGTTCGCCAAGCGCATGACGGCCCTCGGCCTGTCGCCGAACTCCTTCGGCCTCTTCATGGCGACGGCGGCCTATTCGCCCGACGGGGCGGCGTGGGTGGACGACCTGATGGTCTACCTCGACGGCAACCGGAAGCTCTTCGACGCGGGCATCGACGCGATCCCCGGCCTGCGCTCGGTCCCGCTCGAGGCGACCTACCTCTCCTGGGTCGACCTCGGCGGCACGGGGATGGAGCCTGCGGAGTTCACCCGGCGCGTCGAGCAGGGCGCGAAGATCGCCGTCAACCACGGGCCCACCTTCGGCAAGGGGGGCGAGGCCTTTTTGCGGTTCAACATCGCGACCCCCCGCGCGAACGTCGAGGCGGCGGTGGAGCGGATGCAGGCGGCGTTCGGCGACCTGCAATAGGCCCGGTCGCGGGCGGGCCGGCGTGCCTGCTGAGGTGAAGCTTGGGAGCGGGTGGCTGGGATCCGGCGGTCTTGATCGGGAGTGAGGGCTTGATCGGGGGTAAGGGATGGTACCAGCGCCCCGGGCAGCACAGGGCGGCGTCGTTCCAGCGCATGTCGCGGCAAGGTGGTGCGGACGCGCTGGTGATGGGTGACATTTTGCGGCGGATGGCAAGGGGCGAGACACGCGAGGGTAGTCTCGAAAGCATGGGCCGCATCAAACGGTGCCTGATGCGATCGAGGGTGATTCAATCATCTACGTGATCGCATCGCCGGGAACCTGACCGCCGCGTGGCCATGCATCCACGGCCACGCGATACGAACCTGAAATTGATTAACGCCGCCTAACACTTTATCTGGTATGCACACTATAAGCACACCCCAAAACAACTTACGTAGAAACCCCAGCGGATGGGTTCTAGGTCTCGAAAATTAAGGCATTTTCTGGTACCAGCGCCCCGGCTTGAACGGGGGACCTCCTGATCCACAATCAGGCGCTCTAACCAACTGAGCTACGCCGGCACTTGCGCGCCGCTTTAGCGAACGGCCGGGCGGGGTGCAAGAGTGCGGCACGTCACAGCGAAAGTTCCCAGTTCTGCTCGACCGTCGGCTGCCCATAAGCCGTCACCTGCGTCTCATCCATGAGCGTGAAGCCGTTGCGCGCATAGAGCCGACCGGCGGCACGATGGCTTTCGTGGGTCCAGAGAACGACTCTCGACGCCGCGTTCGAACGCGCGTGATCAAGCAGGGCGTCGAGCAGGCACAGCGCGAGCCCGGTCCCGCGCATCTCCGGTTCCACGAGGAACATCCGCAGCCTGGCGGTGCACTCGTCGGGCCAGACGCAGAAGATGCATCCCTGCCTTACGCCGTCTGCATCCACTGCTATCCAGGCCCGATCCTTCGGGCCGCGATCCGCGATGAAATCGCCGAGGAGTCGCGCGACGAGCCCGTCGAACGCGATGCCGTAGGCTTCCTGCTTCCAGTAAAGTTCACCGTGTCGCATCACGACCCACCCTGCGTCGCCGGGTGCAAGGTCGCGGAGAGTGATATCATCGACCATGGCTGCCATCTTGCGCGAGGTGCCGCCGGTGTCTAGAGCGGGAACATGGGCATCAACGACGAGACCGACGCCGAGGCGAACCTGCAGATCGGACCGACCGATCAGGGGATGGTCCGCCTTTTCGTGGAGAGCCGCGGCAAGGAGATCACGATGGATTTCGAGCCCGACGAAGCGCTGGAGATCGCCGAGGAGATCCGCGCCGCCGCCGCCATGGCGGGTGCGAAGGGCTAGCCCGTCTCGGCCTGCATCGGATCGCGCGCGAAGTTCAGCCGCGAGGCGGCGCAGCGCGCGAACCGCAGCGTCAGGGCCTTGCGACGCGCGGCGGCGACAGGGCTCGCCTCAGGCATCCGCACCACCTCCGCCCCGAAGGCGTCCGCGAGGATGAGGCCGGTTTCCGGCGGCAGCAAGTCCGTCGGAAAGGCCCGGTCCACCGCCCAGAAGTAACGGTCGGACCATTCGAGGTATCCCTGCCATTTCACGTCGGCAACAAAATCGGCGCGGCTCGACTTGCACTCGACGACCCAGATCTCGCCCTTGGGGCCGACAGCCATGACGTCCACGCGCTTGCCGCGCTGCGGGCAGAATTCCTCGAGACACATGAAATCGAGGGCACGAAGGTGCCGCGCCACACCCCGCGCGAGCAATTGGCCGGGCAGGAGCGGGGCGATCGGCTGCGGCATGGGCGTCGATGTGAACGAAGGGTGCACAAAAGTCCAGACCGGCGTGGGCTTGCCGGACCGTCCGCGTGCGCCTAGATTGCTCCTACGGCGCTTCTGTGCTTCCCGTCACCAGGGCATAATTCCAGTGGCCTTAAGCAAATCCGAGGGAGCTGGCTCTGTTGCGGCCCTGGCTGCGTTATCCGGCGCCCACCTGTAAATACAGGTCCTCGGGAATACATGTCCGACGGTTGCCGTGGTTCGCCGGAGCGTCCCGACCGAAAGGTCGGGGCGCGTCTGACTGCATCGATGATTTTCGACGGCCGTCGCGCGTCTGCCGGCCCCGACCGGTCATTGGCGGCGGGCGGACGCCCGTCAGGTCACATCCGTCCAGAATCCGTTCAGCATGTCGGCGAGTGCTTCCGGCACCTCCATCGGGATCATGTGCCCCCGCCCCAGCCGCGTCACACGCGCGCCTTGAAGGCGTGCGGCCAGCCCCTCCGCGATGCCGGCGACGATCGGAAGCGGGTCGGTGCGCGTCACGATCATCACCCGGGGCGCCCCAGCGGGCAGGCGCGGCAGGATGTCGTGCACGTCCTCCATGATGCCCGGCCCGCTTTGCGCGACGAGGTGGATGCGGGCGCGGATCGCGGTTCGGGTGCGCTCGGGCACCTTGTCCCAGGGCGTGCCGTCGCCCCAGAGCGCCGTGAAGACCCGTGCCGCGGCATCCCGGTCGCCGGCTCGCAGCGCCGCGTCGCATGCCTCCATCCGTCTCGCCTCGGAGGCTTGCAGGCCGGGATCGGCGGCCGCGAACATCACCGGCTCCACCAGCGTCAGGCTGCGGACGCGCCCCGGATGGTCGACCAGCAAGCGCAGCGCGAGACAGCCGCCATAGCTGTGGCCGACCACGTCGAAGAGACCGTCCGGGGACGCGTCCAGCACCAGTTCGAGTGCGACGTCCATGAACGGGACGCCCTCCGCGCTCGCGGCACGGCCGTGGCCGGGCAGATCCGGGCAGATCAGCCGCGCGGCGGGGAGCGCCGCCTGAACGCCGCGCCAGGCCGCGCTCGACGCCAGCATGCAGTGCAGCGCGAGGACCTGCCTCAAGCCGCCGCCAGATGCGCGTCGAGATCGGCGATGCGGTCCTGTCCCCAGAACAACGCGCCCTCCGCCACGAAGGTCGGCGCGCCGAAGACGCCTGCCGCGACCGCCTCCTCGAGGTTGCGGGCGTAGGTCTCGGCCCCGTCCATCATGCCGCGGTCCTTCAGGCCTGCGTCGAACCCCGCCGCCGTCAGGCAATCGGCAATGACCTCGTCGTCGGCGATATCGCGCTCCTCGGCCCAGCAGGCCCGCGTCAGCCCCGCGACCAGCGCCGCCACGTCGCCGGAGCCGTCCCGGGCGGCGGCGATGATGGCATAGGAGGACGGCGCGGGGTTGGTGGGCCAATGCGCGGGTTTCGGGTTGACCGGCATCGCGAGCTTCGCCGCTGCCCGCCCGATCTCGCTCAGGCGATGCGCCTGCCGGCTCTCGTGGCGATCGCGCGGCGGAATGCCCCCGGTGCGCGCGAAGAGGCTCATGATATCGAGCGGCTTGTAGACCAGCGTGGCCCCGTGCCGGGCCGCGACCTCGGCCGGGCGCGTGCCCGCGAGGTAGGTGAAAGGCGAGATTGTGGCAAAGTAGTAGTCGATCTGCATGGAACGCTCCTGCGGAGGTTGGAAGTCCGTCGTCGCGCCTGTCCTAGCCGCAGGGACGCCCGTGTCGCAATGGCCGGACCCGCGGAGCCCCGTCGTGACGACCGCGCCGCGGTGCCGTGTGGTGCAGGGCCGCCGCCGCGCCGGAAGTGTCATGCGCGATGCCGCGACGACACGATCGCATCGCCGCACCGCCGCGGGCGTTGGAGCCGCCCGCGGCCAGGTGATAGGCGGATGCCATCGCCCCCGTGCCGATTCGTTAGGACCGCCAATGCCCAGCCCCGACCCGAAGATCATCTCCGGCAACGCGAACAGGCCGCTGGCCAACGCCATCATCCGGCGGATGTCGATGCACCGGGGCATGAAGATGGGCCTGGTCGACGCGCGGGTCGAGCGATTCAACGATCAGGAGATCTTTGTCGAGGTCTTCGAGAACGTTCGCGGCGAGGACATGTTCATCGTCCAGTCCACGTCAAACCCGGCCAACGACAACCTGATGGAGCTGCTCATCATCTCGGACACGCTGCGCCGGTCGTCGGCCAGCCGGATCACCGCCGTCATCCCCTACTTCGGCTATGCCCGGCAGGACCGCCGCACCAAGGCCCGCACGCCGATCAGCGCCAAGCTGGTGGCGAACCTGATCGCCAATTCGGGCATCGAGCGGGTCCTGACGATGGACCTGCACGCGGCGCAAATCCAGGGTTTCTTCGACATCCCGGTGGACAACCTCTATGCCTCGCCGATCTTCGCGCTCGACATCATGCATCATTTCAAGGGGCGCATGGACGAGCTGATGATCGTCTCCCCCGATGTTGGCGGCGTGGCCCGCGCGCGCGAGCTGGCGCAGCGCCTCGACGCGCCGCTCGGGATCGTGGACAAGCGGCGCGAGAAGGCGGGCGAGGTCACGGAGATGACGGTGATCGGCGACGTGTCGGGCAAGACGGTCGTGATCGTCGACGACATCTGCGACACCGCCGGGACGCTCTGCAAGGCGGCCGACGTGCTCGTCGAGGCGGGCGCCACCGAGGTCCATGCCTATATCACCCACGGCGTGCTCTCGGGTCCGGCGGTGGAGCGCATTCCGGCGTCGCGCCTCAAGTCGCTGGTCATCACCGATTCCATTGCCCCCACGCCCGAGGTGCTGGGTTGCGCCAACATCCGCATCGTGCCCACCGCGCCGATGCTGACGCAGGCGATCCTCAACATCTGGAACGGCACGTCGGTGTCGTCGCTCTTCGACACGGCGACGCTGGAGCCGATCTACGAGCCTCTCTACCCGGGCCTGGCGTTCGGCTGATGCCTTGGGTGGACGAGGACAGCATCCTGCTCGCGACCTCCGCGATGCGCGAGAAAGGTGCGGCGTCGCTGGCGCGCGGCGACTGGGCCGAGGTCGAGGCGCTGTCTCGGGCGGCCTACCGCATCGCCATCGGCAGCACCGGCGACGAACATGTGAACCACGCCCGCGTCGGGGTCGCGCCGACCCCCGCGATCGAGATGGCGGACGTGACGCTGCATCTGTGCACCAACATGGTGGAGGCAAAGGACAGTGCGGGCGTCCTGATCCCCGGCTGGCACGGCGATCCGGGGGTGCTCGACCACCACCGATATCGCATCTTCGCCCACGACGGGGCCGAGGCGATGGCGCTCCTGCCTGTAAGACGGGCCGCCGACGACCTGTCGGTCGTCGACCTCACCCACGTCTGGGAGAGAAACTGGTTCCACTTTCTGATCGAGGTCTGCGGCCGGCTGGCCGGGCCCGATGCCGTCCCTGAGGGCACGCGCCTCCTGGTGAACAACACCGTTCTGCAGGGTTCCTACGGCGAGGCGCTCGCCATTCTCGCGGGCGAAGCCGCGGCAAGAGCCATTCCCACCGGGCACTGGGGTCGGATCGGCTGCCGCCGCCTGATCCAGCCGAAGGGGTGCTGGACGCCGGGCCATTACCACGACGATCCCGCGCGACAATCGGCGAACGACCCGGTCATGCACGACCCGGCCGCGGCGCAGGCGTTCTTCGCACGCGCCCGGCCCGACCGCGCGGCGGAAGGCCTGCGCGTCGTGCTGCGCCGTGCACCCGGCGGACGCGCGCGCTGCGTCAACGAGGATGCGATGATCGAGGCGTTCGAGGCGCGCGGCTTCGTCACTGCCCGCCCGGAGACGCTGGGGTTCCGGGAGCAGGCGGCGTTGTTCTATGACGCCGACGTCGTCGCGGGCGTATCCGGCGCGGCCTTCGCCAACATCGCATTCTGCCGGCCCGGCACCCGCGTCGTCTGCGCCCGCTCCGCCGAAAGCGGCTCCCTCACCTACGCCGCCCTGGGGCAAGGCTTCGATCTCGACGTCCGGTTGCACGACGCGGCGGTCGTTCGGGCCGGAGCGGTGCGCGACTATGCAACCTTCGCGGTCGACATCGACGCGATGCTGGAGGCGGCTCTCGGCTGACCCTGTTCGCGGAGCTGCGCCGCCTGTAGGGACGGCGGATGACCTTCGAGATCTTCCTGATGGCCGCCCCTGGGCTCGAGTCCTTCGTCGCCGACGAGGCGCGCGCGGCGGGCTTCGCCGACCCCGTCCCGGTGCCCGGCGGCGTCGTCACGCGGGGCTGCTGGCCCGAGGTCTGGCGGGCCAACCTGGTCCTGCGCGGCCCCGGCCGGGTGCTGGCGCGGATCGGTGCATTCCGTGCTTTCCACCTGGCCCAGCTCGACAAGCGGGCGCGAAAGTTCCCTTGGGGCGACGTGCTGCGGACGGACGTGCCGGTGCGCGTCGAGGTGGCGACGAACCGCAAGTCGAAGATCTATCATGCGGGTGCGGCGCAGCAGCGGATCGAGACGGCGCTGGCCGAGGAGCTCGGCGTCGCGATCGCGAGCGGAGCGGACGTCGAAGGCGCGGTGACGCTGCGCGCCCGCATCGACGACAACCTCGTGGTGCTCAGCGTCGACACTTCGGGCGAGAACCTGCACAAACGCGGTCACAAGGCGGCTGTCGGCCGCGCGCCCTTGCGCGAGACGATGGCGGCGATGTTCCTGCGCGCCTGCGCCTTCGACGGGCGCGAGCCTGTCCTCGACCCGATGTGCGGCTCGGGCACCTTCGTGATCGAGGCGGCGGAGATCGCGGCGGGCCTGCTGCCGGGCCGGTCGCGCGATTTCGCGTTCGAGCGGCTGGCGAGCTTCGAGGCGCAGGCCTGGGAAACGCTGCGCGCGGCTTGCATCGCCGGGGCGTCCGTCCCTGCCCCCGACGACGTCCGCTTTCACGGCTCCGACCGGGATGCCGGCGCGTTCACCGCGGCGCGGGCAAATGCCGAACGCGCCGGCGTGGCGCAGATGATCTCCTTCGAGAAATGCGCCGTCGGGGATATCGCCCCGTCCGAAGGTCCGCCCGGCCTCGTCATCGTGAATCCTCCCTATGGTCAGCGCATCGGGCAGAAGGCGTCGCTCTACGGTCTATACGGCGCTCTTGGGGGAGCGCTGAGATTGCGGTTTCGCGGCTGGCGCGTCGGCATCGTCACCACGGAGGCTGCGCTGGCCCAGGCGACGGGCCTGCCGCTCCTGCCCCCCGGCCCCCCCGTCGCGCATGGCGGCCTGCGCGTGCGCCTGCACCGGACGGAGCCGCTGCCCTGATGCTGTCGGGCACAAGGCAAGCCGATGGGGTTGCGGTCCGGACCAGACCGCATCGAAGGCCTGCTCGTCCGATCCGGATGAACGAGCACCTCGGCTGCAACGGTGCCTCAGGGTTGAAGGCAGTCGGCCAGGCCTTGCCCAAGCTGCCGAAGCAGGTCCGGATAGAGCGACGGCCCCGGCGCGAGGGTCGAGCCCAGAGGATCGATCACCGCGGATCGTGCCTTCGTGCCATCGAGGACGGTGTCGACCAGATCCGGATTGAATTGCGGCTCGGCCAGCACGCAGGTCACCTTCGCATCGGCGACGCGGCGATGGATCTCCTCGACGCGCGCCGGGCTCGGCCTCGCCGCATCGCTGAGGGAGATGGCGCCGGCGGCGGGAAAAGCGAAGGCTCGCTCGAAATACTGGTAGGCGTCGTGGAAGACCACGAAGCTGCCGCCGCGCAGCGGTTCGAGGATGCCCTCGAGATCCCCGGCAAGCGCCGCAAGCTCGGCGTGACCGGCTGCGGCATTCGCTTCGTAGGCGCCGGCATGACCGGGGTCGGCCTTGGTCAGCGCAGCGGCGACGGCGTCCAGCCAGACCATCGCATTCCCCGGATCGAGCCAGGCATGGGGGTCGAGCGTCCCGTGTTCATGTCCTGCATGGGCATCCGCATCACCGGCCGCAGGGTCGCCCTCCGCAGCCTCGAGGTCGGACCCGTCCTCCCCGTCGTGGTCGTCCGCGTCAAAGAGCGCGCCCTCCCGCAGCGCCAGTTCGGTCGTCCCCTCCACCTCCAGAAGTCCGATCGTCACGGCCTGCGGTGCGAGCGTCTCGATTGCGCCTGCCAGCCAGGGCGTAAGCTCCGGACCGATCCAGATGACGATATCCGCCTGCTGCAAGGCGCGCGCCTCGGAGGGGCGCAAGGCATGGCTATGCGGCGTCGCACCGGGCGGCAGGATCAGGTCGGGCTCGCCGACGCCCGCCATCACGCGGGCGACGAGCGAATGCACGGGCGCGATGTCGACCGCAACCGATGGCACATCGGCGAGGGCCGCGCCGCCGGACGCGAGGATCGTGGCGGCGAGGCCGGTCGTGAAGGGAAGCAGGCTTCTGGACATCGGATACTCCATGTGATTTTATAACATATCAACTATCGAATAATCGAGCGGGGAGCCCATGACAAGCGCGGGCGACAGGAGCCGGCAGGCGGTGGAGGACACCGGGTTCGCAAGCCACGATCATGCGTGGTGCATCGCCGACGCGATCTCGGCGGCGGAGACGCATTGCGCTGCGCAGAAGGTGCGGTTCACGCCCGTCCGCCGCCGCGTCCTCGAGATCCTGGTGCAGGAGCATCGGGCGCTGGGGGCCTATGACATCCTCGACCGCCTGCGGCACGAGGGCCTCGGGTCGCAGCCGCCCATCGCCTATCGGGCGCTGGAGTTCCTGGTGCGGCACGGCTTCGTGCACCGGATCGAGCGCCTGAATGCCTTCGTCGCCTGCGCGCATCCGGGGCAGGTCCATGCGCCCGGCTTCATGATCTGCCGCCGCTGTGCGACCGTTGCCGAAACCCGCGCCGCGCCGTCGGACGGGGCGCTCGGCGCGGCCGCCCTCGCCGCCGGCTTCCAGATCGAACGCACGGTCCTCGAGGCGGAAGGCCTCTGTCCCGCCTGTCAGGACGCCGTGCCGGAATGAGCCTCGTCTGCCTCCGGGCCGTCACCGTGCGCCTTGGCGCGACAACCGTGCTGCGCGACGTGGACCTCCGCGTCGAGCCGGGCGAGATCGTCACCATCGTCGGCCCGAACGGATCGGGCAAGACGACGCTGCTGCGGGCGATCGTCGGGGCGGTCACGCCGACCGCCGGCACCATCGAGACCGCTCCCGGGTTGAGGGTCGGCTACGTGCCGCAACGGCTCCATATCGAACCGACACTGCCGATGACGGTCGCGCGGTTTCTCGGTCTGCCCAGGCGGCTCGACCACGACATCTGCCGCGCGGCGCTGGTCGGCGCGGGCGTGCCCGACTTGCTCGATCGGCAGATGTCGGCATTGTCGGGCGGTCAGTTCCAGCGCGTGCTGCTGGCACGCGCGCTCGTCGGCAGGCCGCAGCTCCTGCTTCTCGACGAGGCGACACAGGGGCTGGACCAGCCTGGTTCTGCCGCGTTCTATCGCCAGATCGAGGACGTCCGCGGCAGCCTCGGGTGCGCGGTCCTGATGATCAGCCACGACCTGCACGTCGTCATGAGCGCCTCGGATCGCGTGATCTGTCTCAATGGCCACGTCTGCTGCGAGGGGGCACCGGAAACGGTCGCATCGGCTCCGGAATATCGCGCCCTGTTCGGCAGCGGCACGATGGGCGCGCTTGCGCTCTACCGCCACGACCACGACCACCGCCATCACGACCACCGCCACGACCACGACCATGACCATGACCGTAACCACGAAACGACGGACGTGGCGGGGTGATGCTCGACGATTTCATGGTCCGCGCCACGCTCGCCGGCCTCGGTGTCGCGCTGGCGGCCGCGCCGCTGGGCTGTTTCGTGGTGTGGCGGCGCATGGCGTATTTCGGCGACGCCACGGCCCATGCGGCGATCCTCGGCGTCGCGCTGGCGCTGGCGCTTTCGGTCTCGGTTTTCGCCGGGGCCATGGCAGTGGCGCTGCTGATGGCGCTGACGGTCAGCCTGCTGTCCGATCGCGGCTTCGCCATGGACACCCTCCTGGGCGTCCTCGCCCACTCCGCGCTCGCCTTCGGGCTTGTCGCGGTGTCTTTCCTGACCGGCATCCGGATCGACCTCATGGCCTATCTCTTCGGAGACATCCTGGCCGTGTCACGTGGCGATCTCGGCGTCATCTGGGCGGGCGCGGCGCTCGTGGTCGCCCTGATCGGCTGGCGCTGGTCCGCACTTCTGACGGCGACATTGGACACCGATCTTGCCCATGCGAGCGGCATCGATCCCAGGCGGGAGCAACTCGTGCTGACGCTGTCGCTCGCCATCACGGTCGCCGTCGCGATCAAGGTCGTCGGCGTGCTGCTGATCGCCGCCCTGCTGATCGTCCCCTCGGCCGCGGCCCGTCCGCTGAGCCGGACGCCGGAAGGCATGGCGCTGATCGCCGCCGCCATCGGCGGGCTCTCCGCCGTCGTGGGCCTCCGGGCCGCCTACATGTTCGACACCCCCGCCGGCCCCTCCATCGTCTGCGTCGCCGCCATCATCTTCGCGCTCACCAGTGCCTGGGGCGGATTCCGAAAGAAGGCCTGATCCACAGAAAGCCTTCACAACTCGGGGGCGTTGCCCTTGCCGAAGACCGCATGGGTCAAGGCTGCGACTGCGGCTATGGAACCGCGCGCAGGACCATTCGGGCAGATGGCATATCAAGTTCGCCGGTTAGCGAAGGACGCCGCTAAGGAGTGCGCGCCGAGCAAGAAGCGCGCGACACGATCGGCGAGCAGGTCCGTCCGCCCCCGTCTTCCATCTGGATCGGTTTCGCGTGAGGCTTTCACGCAAGAGCGACGGAACATCGTCCCTCCCACCTCCCGATGGGCGGACGGCAGATCACGGTTCGAGTTCGATCTTTAGGGGCGACATCAACCATCGACCGATCTGCGGCAAAAGCCGACCGACCTGGCAATCTGCGGATGATCCTTGGTGCGCTGGGGAGGATTCGAACCCCCGGCCCCTTGATTCGTAGTCAAGTGCTCTATCCAACTGAGCTACCAGCGCATCACGTTGGCGCAGATAGCCGTCGCAACCGCAGCGTGCAAGGGGAGATTTGGGCGCCCGATCGGGCCTGCGCCGCGCCGCTTTCTCGTATCGGTGCTCCGGTCCGGACTGTCGGACCGCCACGGGCTACGGATCGGGGCGGCGCCCCTGGCGCAGCGCTGCGGCCTACCCCACCTCCCGCGGCAACACGACCGCAAAGACCGTCCCGTCCGCCCCGGTCCGCTCCAGCTCCAGCGTTCCGCCGTGACCCCGCACCAGTTCCTGCGCGATCGCGAGGCCCAGCCCGATACCGCCCTTCCGGACGTTCCCCTGGAACGCCTGAAACAGGTTCTCGCGGGCCTTCGGCGGCAGGCCCGGCCCGGTGTCGCGCACCCGTATGATCCAGCCGTCGTCGCTCTCGCAGGCCTCGACGCAAACCTCGCCGGGCTCGCCCGTGGCCTGGATCGCCTGCCGCGCGTTGCGGATGAGGTTGCCCAGCACCCGGTGCATCTGCTCGGGGTCGAGGCGGGCATGCAGCCCGGGGCGGGTCTCGTAGCGAATGGTGACGATGTCGGGATCCACGGCAAGCTGCTCGCCCTCGCAGATCTCGTCGAGGAACGGGGCCAGGTCGACCATCATCAGCGCCGGGGGGGCTTCCTCGGAACGCCCGAAGGCCAGCGTCCCCTCGGTGAGGTTGACGGCCCGGGTGAGCGACTTGACGATCTTGGGCGCGACGCGGCGCACGGTGGGGTCGTCGACCATCTCCATCCGGTCGGCAAGCAGCGTCGCGGTGGTCAGGATGTTGCGCAGATCGTGGCTGATCTTGGCAACGGCCCTTCCCAGCTGCGCGAGCCGCTCCTTCTGCCGCAGGGATTGCGACAGCTGCGTCTCGAGGTCACGCAGCGTGGACTCCGCCTCGCGCAGCTCGCGAACGCGCGAGCGCGGCTCGATGATGCGGCGGGCGTCCTCGGGAGCCGCCGCGTAGCTTTTCATTTGCGCCACCAGCCCCTTGACCGGCATCACCATCAGGCGGCGCACGGCGAGGAACAGGAAGACCGAGGTGATCGCCGAGATGGCGAAGCTGAGGGCCAGGATGTTGAGACCATAGGTGACCATGGCCGCGTGCAGGGCGGAGGTCTCGATCGCCGCCTCGATCTGCACGCCGCCGCCGCGCGCGGGTTCGGCGATGACGCGGATGACTTCGGGTCGCGGCATCGCGAACCGCCTGATGGCATCCCGCACCAGGACCAGCAACGAAGGGTCGCGGAGGTCGACGGTCTTCGTGACCGGCCCGGGCAGATCGGAGGAGAGGATGAGTTCCCGCGTCGCGTCGCGTTGCAGCGCCACGTTCAGAACCCCCGCGTTGGCGAGCAGTTCCGCCTCCACCGCGTCGTCGACCATGTCGGAGGCCCCGAGCAGAGCCAGGGAGGCGATCTGCGCCCGCTCCATGCGTTCGGTCAGGTAATTGAACCGGAAGCGGGCGATCGACGGCACGAAGATCAGCACTTCCGCCAGCATCACGAAGATGACGGTCAGGATCAGGAAACGACCGGAGAGCGTGCGGAACATGGGACGTCCGTCTTGGTTGCGTCCCGGGGGTTATGCCCGCTGCCGCCCGGGAACGACAGGGGGCGGGGCGCGGGTCGCTGCTTCAGGGAACGACGCGCTGGACGATGCGGACGATGCGCTTGACCCAGGGGTTCTCGAACAGGCGGGGGGCGTAATACCGCCCCGCCGCCCGCTTCGAGATCTCTCCCAGCGTCGGATAGGGCGCGACCATGTTGGCGACGGCCCCGATCTTGAGCTTTCCGGCCAGCACCAGGGCCCAGAGCCCGATCAGCTCGCCCGCCTGCGCCCCTGCGATGGTGGCGCCGACGGGCCGGCCCCTGTGGACCATCACCTTGATGAGACCGACGGTCCTGCCCTCGGCGACGGCACGGTCGTTCTCGTCGTAAGGGAACCGCAGCAGCTCCAGCGCGTCGCCGTGGGCCTCCCGCGCCTGGGCTTCGGTCAGGCCGACCTGCGCCAGCTCCGGATCGGTGTAGGTGCACCACGGGACGTGGTCGGTGCGCGCCTTTGCCGGCAACCCGAAGAGGATCGGGCGGATCACAGTGGCGCCGTGGTAGCCCGCGACATGGGTGAACTGCAGCCCGCCCGCCACGTCGCCGATGGCGTAGACGCGACGGTTGGTGGTGCGCAAGTCGGCTCCGACCCTGATGGTCCGGTCGTGCGCGATGCCCGCCTTGTCGAGGTCGAGCCGGTCGATATTGGCCTTGCGCCCGACGGCCATCAGCAGATGCGTTCCGGAATGGTCGGCCCCGTCGGTATGGACCGTGACCGCGCCCGCCCGGCCCGAGACGCGCTCGGCCTTCGCGCCCTCGACGATCTCGACGCCTTCGCCCCTTAGCCGGTCCAGCACGATGGCGGCCATCTCCGGGTCGTCCTTCGCCATGGCCCGGTCGCCCTCGATGACGGTGACCTTGCATCCGAGGCGGACATGCGCCTGTGCCATCTCCATCCCGATGGGGCCGCCGCCGATGATGAGCAGATGATCGGGCCGCTCCATCAGCGCGAAGATCGTCTCGTTGGTCTCGTAGGGCACGCCGTCCAGCCCGTCGATGGGCGGCACCAGCGGCGAGGAGCCGGTGGCGATGACGATGCGGCGCGCCGTGATGCGGTGGTGGCCGGCCTCGACGATGTTGGCGTCGACGAAGCGGCCATATTCGCGGATGACGCGGACGCCCAGCCCCTCGAACCGCGCATGGCTGTCCACCGGCGCGATCGCCTCGATGACCCGCGCGACATGGCGCTTGGCGGCGGCGTAGTCGATCTCGGGCGCGACCGGCGTGATGCCGAAGGCAGCCCCGGTGGTCATCGCGTGGGCATGTTTGGCGGCGGCGATCAGCGCCTTCGAGGGGATGCATCCGTAGTTGAGGCAGTCGCCCCCCATCTTGTGGCCTTCGAGCAGGGTCACGGTCGCGCCCATCTGTATGGCCCCCGCCGCGACGGAGAGCCCGGCGGATCCTGCGCCGATGACGAGCACGTCTGTCCTGATGTCTTCCATGGTGGCGCCTTTCGCGGTTTCGGTCACGGAGTCGGTCGCGGAGCCAGACTGCGCGCCGATGGTTTCCCGACGATGAAGGCCAGGAGCGCCAGCGTCGCGCGTCCGGCCCCCGGCCGAGCAGAGTGACGGACCTGTATCCCGTCGAGCCCTCGAAGGCGACGGCCGGGATCGCTCTGACACGGGACAGGGGGCGGCGGTTCTTCTGCGGATTGGTTGCGGGCACGTCGGTTCAGCGGATTACCCATCGGTCTTGCCGGATGCGCCCACGGGATTCGCACGGGGGCCGGCTCTATGGCGCCGCCGCCCGGCCCGGAAGGGCGGCGGGCGACGCGGGAGTGGCAGGGGATCGCGATGGTGGGCATAAGCCAATCCGGCGTCCGGGCAGGGTCGTGATGTCCTGAGGGCTCCGGCCCCGCCGCGATGCTCGCAGTCACGCGGGCTTGAGCGGATGTGGGCGCCCCGACCCGCTTGCGGCCCCGTTGACACCCGCCCTCCCCTCGCATAGACGGCGGTCTCCCGATGTCCGGGTCGTCCGCGTCACCCGATGTGGTTCCGGCCCGCCCGAACCGAAGACACACCCAGATACCCCCGGAGAGCCCGCCATGAAGCGCACCTTCCAGCCCTCGAACCTCGTTCGCAAGCACCGCCACGGGTTCCGCGCGCGCATGGCCACCAAGGCCGGCCGCAAGATCCTGAACGCCCGCCGCGCGCGCGGCCGCAAGGTTCTGTCGGCGTAAGCCACTTGACGGACGACGCGATTTCGACGCCGGAGGGGACCGCCTCTCCGGCGTCTTCGCATGAGCGGCCCGCGTCCCTGCGCAAGCTCAGGGTGCGAAAGCAGTTCCTCGCCCTCAACGCCGCCCGACGGGTGCCGGCCGGCTCGTTCCTGTTGCAGGCCCGCGATCGCAACGACCGCGACGCTGCGGTCGGTGTCGGGTTCACCTGCTCGAAAAAGGTCGGCAATGCCGTCGCCCGCAACCGGGCGAAGCGCCGCCTGCGCGAGGCCGCACGGCTGATCCTGCCGACGGCGGCCCGGCCCGGATGGGACTATGCGCTGATCGGGCGGAAGGACACGACCGCGGCGCGCGAGTTCCAGGCTCTGCTCGGCGATCTGCGCGCCGCCCTCGAGAAGGCGCATCGTTGAGGTGGGGATGAGCCCCCTCGCCCGGCTGTTCGCGCTCCCCGTCCATGCCTACCGCGCGGTCTTCTCCGCCCATGTCGGTCACAACTGCCGGTTCGTCCCGACCTGCTCGGCCTTTGCGCTCGAGGCTCTCAAGAGGCATGGCGTCATCCGCGGCGGATGGCTTGCCGCCCGCCGCATCCTGCGCTGCAATCCCTGGGGCGGCTCGGCCATCGACAACGTGCCCGACTGATCCGCCGACACACCGTCGGTCCGAGCGTCTCGAAACTGCCGCTCACCTTACCGATATCGACGCCAAGCGCTTGAGGCAGGCGCGGTCGATCGGCCGGTCGTCCACCAGGCACCACATCCGGCCGTCGAGCCTCCCCCTTTCATCGTCAGCGCCCGTGAGCGGAGGGGATCGGCAGCCGGGTAGCGCGTGCCTTCAGGAAGCGGTCGCCGCGTTCCACCCCCGCCGCCGTCCCGATCACGCCCCGCGCGGTGCCGGTCCAGTTGCCCGCGCCGGCCTTCGTCAAGGTCCAGACGCGCTCTCGCGTCGATCCATCCGCATGGGCCAGATCCTCGGTCACCTACAGCCGCTCCCCGTCCCGATCGCCGGAGATATCGACGACGAACCATCGCCCTATTCTGAGCAAGCTCCGCACCTGGCCGTGCGCCGCAATCCGGCCGTCGAAGAGCGCCTCGGGGGAGGGCTTGCCGGTGGAGGCGGCCACGAGGGTCAGGGCGGCGATGGTGGCAGGCGCATGAAGGAACCCCTCCCGGAGAGGCGGCGGTGCGCTGCCAGATGGCGCGACCGGCCACTGCGTCGGTCGCGGGACCGCAGGCCGCCCATTGACGGGCGCGCGAGCGGCGTCCTACGGGTCGAGCGGAAGGAGACCGCCATGCGCGACGACGTCCACGACACCCTTGACCTGCCCGCCGGCGCGGACGACATCCATCCGCTCTTCGAGGGCGCCCCGAAGACGACCGAGTTCCGCAAGCTGCGCAAGCGGCTGATCCGCGAGACCCGCGAGGCGATCGAGCGCTACGGCATGGTCGACCATACCCGCGACCCCGCCCTGCCGCACGCGAAATGGCTGGTCTGCCTGTCGGGCGGCAAGGACAGCTATACGCTGCTCGCCGCGCTGACCGAACTTCAATGGCGAGGCCTGCTGCAGGTCGACATCCTTGCCTGCAACCTCGATCAGGGGCAGCCGGGGTTTCCCGCGACCGTGCTTCCCGCCTTCCTCGATCGAATGGGGGTGCCGCACCGCATCGAATACCGGGACACCTACTCCATCGTCGTGGACAAGGTGCCCGCCGGGCGCACCTATTGCGCGCTCTGCTCGCGCCTGCGCCGCGCCAACCTCTACCGCGTCGCGCGCGAGGAAGGCTGCTCGGCGGTCGTCCTCGGCCACCACCGCGACGACATCCTCGAGACCTTCTTCCTCAACCTCTTCCACGGCGGCAAGATCGCCACGATGCCGCCGAAGCTCCTGAACGACGAGGGCGACCTGCTGCTGCTGCGCCCTCTCGCCCATGTGGCCGAGCAGGACTGCGCGCGCTTCGCAGCGGCAATGGGCTATCCCATCATCCCCTGTGACCTCTGCGGCAGTCAGGACGGGCTGCAGCGGCAGGCCATCAAGGCGATGCTCGACGGCTGGGAGGAGAAGGTTCCGGGACGGCGGGGCAAGATGTTCTCGGCCCTATCGCAGATCAAGCCCTCGCATATGCTCGACCCCGAGCTCTTCGATTTCGCAGGGCTTGGCGCGGATGTCGTGACGAACCGCGACAAGTCGAACGAAAGGCCGGACGTGCATTAAGACATAACTCAGCTTTGGCATCTAGCACCGATCCGGAGACTTTTCGGAGGATGCCATGACCGACGCCACCATTGCCGCGCCGTCGCTGCGCGCGCGTCTCCGAACGGCGATACGACGGATCGAGTGGATCCTGCTCTTTCCGATCATCGGGGCGCTGGCGTGGGGAATGGGTCAGGACGCCATCGCGATGGCCTACGCCATCGTCCTGCCTCTCTTTCTGGTGCTCGACGGCCGGGTGGGGAGGCTGCAGCGACGTCAGGCGCAAGGCACCATCGGATACCCGGACCTCAACTTCGGCCAACCCCTCGGCCGTCCCGCGCTGCAGCGCATCGTCGACGACATCCTCGAAGACTGTGCCCGCCGCGATCGCACGACCGCGGTTCTCTATGCGCAGGTTGACGGTCTGCACATCGCCGACGGCGAATGGGGGGCCGAAGTCGGCGAGAAGGTGATGGACCGGGTCGTCCAGCGGGTCGCCGTCGCGATGCGCGGGCAGGATGCCGTGATGCGCGCGGGCGACGATGGAATCGTCATCGTGCTGGCGCCGACCCGGCGCGCCGATCTGGATGTGGTCATGGGCATCGTCGACCGGGTGCAGGCCGCGGTGGCCGAACCCGTCTCGCTCGATGGCCGTTCGATCCGGGTCCATGCCTGCATCGGCATCTGCACGCAGGCGCGGGCCCCCGCCCGCACCGGCGGCGCCATGCTCGCCGCGGCCGACTGCGCGCTGCGCGTCGCCCGGCGGCAGGGCGACGATGCCGTGCGCGCCTTCACCGCCGACATGCAGGCCCGGGTCGAGACCGACCATCGCCTGTCGATGCAGGTCGAGGCGGCGCTTGAGGCCGGCGACATCCGCGCCTGGTTCCAGCCGCAGATCGACGCCCGCACCGGTCGGATCGTCGGCTTCGAGGCGCTGGCCCGCTGGCACCATGCCGAGTTGGGCGTGCTCCTGCCGGCGCAGTTCCTGCCGACGATCACCTCCGCCGGACGGTCCGGCGACCTTGGGGAACAGATCCTGAAGGACAGCCTCAACGCGCTGCTCCGATGGGACCGCGCCGGGCTGAACGTGCCTTGCGTCGGGGTCAATGTCTCGCTGGAGCAACTCACCGATCCCAGACTGGCGGAGCGCATCATCTGGCAACTCGACCGGCACGACATCTCCCCGTCGCGCGTCGCCATCGAGATCCTCGAGACGGTGACGCTGCGCGACGGCGACGAGACCATCATGCGCAACCTCAAGGCGCTGCGCGCTGCGGGATTCCGCCTCGACCTCGACGATTTCGGGACCGGGGCCGCGTCGATCTCGCATATCGCGCGCTTCGGCGTCCACCGCATCAAGATCGACCGCAGTTTCGTGCACGGCCTGCACACCGACCAGACGCAGCGCGACATCATCGCGGCGATCCTGGGGCTCGCGGAGCGGCTCGGCATCGAGACGCTGGCCGAAGGCGTCGAGACCCTTGAGGAGCAGGAGGCCCTCGCAGCCCTGGGCTGCCCCCACCTCCAGGGCTACGGGATCGCGCGGCCGATGCCGCTGGAGGACACGATCCCCTGGGCGCTGTCCCGCCCGTCGGCAATCGCCGATGCGCTGCGCATGATGCAGCCGCACGGCACCGCCTGAGGCAATTCGCCCCACCGGGACAAGGGGTGCTCCTCAAGCCGCAGGCGGCCGCCTCCGTGCCACACGCCGCGGGTGGCAGGGCACCTGTCCTCAACAGGCGGTCCTGCGCTGCGGGGCCGCCGGGAGCCGGACGCCGCCAGCCGCCCGTCGGGCAGCGCACCGCCGATGGCGAGAGAGCCGGCGAAGGCTCCTGCGGCAGCCGCCCCAACGCCGCTCTTCGGGAACCGCCCGAAAAGGGCGCCCCCGGCTGGATCGGGGGAATTGCCTTGACCTTCCCCCACCCGGTCTGTTGAACGGCGCGCAATCCCCGACCCCGTGCGCGACAGGTCTGCAATGGACGCCCAGAACAAGAATCTCATCCTCGCCACCGTGCTCAGCGCGCTGGTTCTTCTGGTGTGGTTCGTCCTGTTTCCGCCCGAGCAACAGGCTCCCACGGTGCAGGAGACCGCCACCTCCGACGGCCTGCCCGACCAGGGAGCGCCGGCCGCACCCGGATCGCTGACCCCGCCGGCCACCGGGGGCGAGACCGCACCTGCGCCCGGCGCGATCGCAGCGACGCCCGAGCAGACACGGGCCGACGCCATCGCCGCCTCCGCCCGCGTTCCGGTCGACACACCGCGCCTCACCGGCTCGATCTCGCTCACCGGCGGGCGGATCGACGACATCGCGCTCAAGGATTACCGCGAGACGCTCGACGACGACTCGCCCATCGTCACCCTGCTGTCCCCCGCGGGGGCGACGGGGGCCTATTACGCGTTGCACGGCTGGGTGCCGACCGGCGACATGCCCGCCGACTCCGTCCCCTCCGCGACCACGCCCTGGACCGCCCCCGAGGGCGCGACGCTGACGCCCGAGACCCCGCTCGTCCTGACCTGGGACAACGGCACCGGGCTGGTCTTCACCCGGACGATCTCGGTGGACGAGGACTTCATGTTCACCGTCGAGCAGGCGGTCGAGAACACGACCGACACGCCGGTGCGACTGTCGCCCTACGGCCTGCTGGCCCGGCACGGGGAGCCCGATACCGTCAACTTCTTCATTCTGCACGAAGGCGTCGTCGCCCGTGGCGACGGCAGCCTCGAGGAGGTCGACTACGACGACATGATCGACCTGCCGCAGAACGCGGCCGAGAACGGCCGGGTGGAGCGGACCGAAGTGGCCGAGGAGGGGTGGATCGGCTTCACCGACAAATACTGGATGACCACGCTCATTCCCGAGGCCGGCGCGCCTTTCGCCAGCGTCATCAAATACGTCGACGCCTCCGATATCTATCTGACGGAGACCCGCCTGCCGACGCTGGACGTGGCCGCCGGCGCGACCGTCACCTCCCAGAGCCGCCTCTTCGCGGGGGCCAAGGAATGGGAGGAACTGCGGCACTACCAGAACGACGAGGGTGTCGCGGGTTTCGTCGATGCGATCGACTGGGGCATGTTCTACTTCCTGACGAAGCCGATCTTCTCGGCGCTGCACTGGCTCAATGGCCTGATCGGAAACATGGGCATCGCGATCATCGTGCTGACGCTCTGCATCAAGGCGATCCTGTTCCCGCTGGCCTACAAGTCCTATGTCTCGATGGCGCGGATGAAGGAGCTGCAGCCGGAGATGGAGGCGCTCAAGGAGAAGGCGGGCGACGACCGTCAGAAGCTCCAGGCCGGGATGATGGAGCTCTACAAGAAGAACAAGGTGAACCCGGCAGCGGGCTGCCTGCCGATCCTGCTGCAGATCCCGATCTTCTTCAGCCTCTACAAGGTGATCTTCGTCACCATCGAGCTGCGCCACGCCGCCTTCTTCGGACCCTTCCAGGACCTGAGCGCGCCCGATCCGACATCGATCATGAACCTCTTCGGTCTGCTGCCGCTCGCCGCCCCCGACCCCGGCACGACGCTGGCTCTGGTCTTCATCGGCATCCTGCCGATCCTTCTGGGAATCTCGATGTGGTTCCAGCAGAAGCTCAACCCGGCGCCGACGGATGCCACGCAGGCGATGATCTTTGCCTGGCTGCCGTGGGTCTTCATGTTCATGCTGGGCGGCTTCGCATCGGGCCTTGTCGTCTACTGGATCGCGAACAACACCATCACCTTCACGCAGCAATTCATCATCATGCGCAGCCACGGCGCGCGCCCGGACCTCTTCGGGAACATCAAGTCGGGGTTCAAGCGCAAGCCCGCGACGGCGACAGCACCGCCGCCGGCCAAGAAGAAATGAGGCTTTCCGAGATCTGGCGCCATCCGATCAAGGCGCATGGCCGCGAGGCGGTCGATGCGTTCGAGATCGCGCCGGGCGGGACGGTGCCCTACGACCGGCTCTGGGCCGTGGCGCATGAGGCCGCAAAGCTCGACGGCTCGGACTGGGTCGCCTGCACCAACTTCACGCGCGGCGCAAGGACGCCCGCGCTGATGGCGATCGCTGCGCGGATGGACGGCGACCTCGTGACCCTGTCGCACCCGGACCGGCCGGACCTCACCTTCGATCCCGACGACGACAACCGCGCCTTTCTCGACTGGATCGCGCCCTTGACCGATCCGGCGCGCGCGATGCCGACCGGCATCCTGCGGGCGGCGTCGCGGGGGTTCACCGACACGGCATTCCCTTCGGTCTCGCTGGCCAATGCCGCCGCCCATGCCGCGGTGGAAGAAAAGGTCCGCCACCCCCTCTCACGGCACAGATGGCGCGCCAATCTCTGGATCGACGGCGCAGAGCCGTGGGAGGAGTTCGACTGGATCGGGCGCGAGGCGACGCTGGGCGACGCCCGCTTCCGCGTCGAGCAGCGCATCACCCGCTGCCGCGCCACCATGGCGAACCCGGCGACCGGCCGGATCGACACCGACACGCTCGGGGCGCTCGACGCAGGATGGGGCCATCGCGATTTCGGCATCTACCTGACCTGCGTCGCGGCCGGCCGGGTCGCGGTCGGCGACACCCTGGTCCTGACATGATCGGCTCCGCTGCCGCCGCCATCGCTCGGGCGGAAACGATGGCGCCGTGCCCCCATCCTGGGCCCGCTGATCGGAGCGGCGCGCGCGCAAGCCGGGACCCCGTTGCGCCGGACGCCAGCGCATGAACCTGGCCTTTCCGCTTGCCGACGATCCGACCCCCGAGGAGGAGGAGGCCGGTCGCCGCCTCTTTGCCACCGGGGGGGAGTTTCTCAAGGGCGTCGTCGCGATGTCCGGCATGCCGCCCGCCGACCGGCTGGAGGTCTGCTTTGCGGGCCGCTCCAACGTCGGCAAGTCGAGCCTGATCAACGCGCTGACGGGGCGCAAGGCGCTGGCGCGGGCGTCGAACACGCCGGGACGGACGCAGGAGATCAACTTCTTCACCCTGACCGGCAGCCATTACCTCGTGGACCTGCCGGGCTACGGTTTCGCCAATGCGCCGGTGGCCGTTGTCGCCAAGTGGCAGGCGCTGCTCAAGGCCTACCTCGCCGGACGCCCGTCGCTCCGCCGCGCCTTCGTGCTGATCGACGCGCGCCACGGCGTGAAGGCCGTGGACGAGGAGATCATGACGCTGCTCGACCGCTCCGCCGTGCCGTTCCAGACCGTCCTGACCAAGGCCGACAAGGTGAAGGACGCGGAGCGGGAGGCCGCCCTCGACCAGACGCGCGCGGCGCTGGCGAAACATCCGGCTGCCTTTCCGGAACTGATCGTGACAAGCTCGGAGAAGGGCTGGGGCATTCCCACGCTCCGCGCCGCCATCGCCACGATGGAGTGAGACATGCAGAGACAGGACGCCATGACCGCCCGCGACAATGCCTCCATCGCCCGCACCCTGAACGAGGCCCTGCCCTTCCTGACCCGCTATGACGACGCCATCGTCGTCATCAAGCTCGGCGGTCACGCCATGGGCAGCGACGAGGGGATGGCCAGTTTCGCGCGCGATGTCGTGCTGATGCGCACGGTCGGCATCAACCCGGTCATCGTCCACGGCGGCGGCCCGATGATCAACGAGATGCTGGCCCGCCTCGGCGTCACCTCGACATTCGTGCGCGGCAAGCGGGTCACCGACGCGCAGACGCTGCAGGTGGTCGAGATGGTGCTCGCGGGCGAGATCAACAAGCGCATCGTGCAGGCGATCAACACCGCCGGCGGCCGCGCCGTGGGCCTGACCGGCAAGGATGCCGACATGATCACCTGCGTGCAGACCGATCCGGAGCTCGGCTTCGTCGGCACGCCCTCCGAGGTCGACGCGCGGCTGCTGCATTCGCTCTTCCGTGACGAGATGATCCCGGTGATCGCCCCCATCGGCACCGGTGCCGACGACGAGACGTTCAATATCAACGGCGACACCTGCGCCGGAGCGATCGCATCGGCGCTCAAGGCGGATCGCCTCCTGCTGCTGACCGACGTGGCCGGTGTGAAGGACGCAAGCGGCGCGGTCCTGACCGCGCTGACGGCGGCACAGGTGCGGTCGATGACCGATGACGGGACCATCGCGGGCGGCATGATCCCGAAGACCGAAACCGCGCTCGAGGCGCTGGAGACCGGGACGCGCGCCGTCGTCATTCTCGACGGCCGGGTGGCGAACGCCGTGCTGCTGGAGCTGTTCACCAGCCACGGCGCCGGGAGCATGATCCGGCTGGAATAGGCGTCCTGCCCTCCGGCGGGATCGCCTGGTTCTCAGGTCACGGCCTTGCGGGCGCGGAACCGGTCCGCGTCCCATTCGGCGGTGTCGAGCACCTTCGCCAGATGGGCCACGGCGGCATCGACCTCCGCCTCGCCGAGAAACAGCGGCGTGAAGCCGAACCGCAGGATGTCGGGCGCGCGGAAGTCGCCGATCACCCCGCGCGCGATCAGCGCCTGCATTACCGCGTAGCCTTCAGGATGGCGGAAGCTGACCTGACTGCCGCGCGGCACGTCTCTGGCCAGCGCGGGGGTCAGGGTGGGGCAGCAGAGAGCGACGCCCGCCGCGAACCGATCCGACAGCTCCAGCGACCGGGCGCGCAGGGCCGCCATGTCGACGTCGTCCCAGACGTCGAGCGCGGCCTCCAGCGCCGCGAGCTGCAGCACCGCCGGCGTCCCGACGCGCATCCGCTCGATGCCGCCGCCGGGGCGGTAGGACGGGTCGAAAGCGAAGGGAGCCGCGTGGCCGAGCCAGCCCGAGAGCGCCGGATCCACCGCCTCCTGCAGGTCGGGGCGGACATAGATGAAGGCGGGCGAGCCCGGGCCCGCGTTCAGGTATTTGTAGGTGCAGCCGACCGCGAAATCGGCGTTGGCGGCTGTCAGGTCCACCCCGTGGGCGCCCGCTGAATGCGCCAGGTCCCACAGGGTGAGCGCGCCCGCCGCCTGGGCCCGCGCGGTCAGATCAGCCATGTCGTGCATCCGCCCGGTGCGGTAATCGACCTGCGTCAGCATCATCACGGCCAGGTCGGCATCGATGGCAGCAGCGATCCCCCCCGGCTCCACGACGCGCAGTTCCAGATCGCCGCCGCGCGCGCCGATCAGCCCCTCGGCCATGTAGAGGTCGGTCGGGAAATTGCCGGTATCCGACAGGATCACCCGCCGGCCGGGTCGCATCTTCAGCGCCGCATCGAGCGCCTGGAACACCTTGATGGAGAGCGTGTCGCCGACGACGACCGACCCCCCGGGCGCGCCGATCAGGCGTCCGATCCGGTCGCCCAGTCGCCCGGGCCAGCCCATCCAGCCGTCGCCGGCCGCGCCCTCGTTCCAGCCGCGGACGAGAAGCGAGGCCCAGTCGTCCATCGTCCGCTGCACCCGCTCGGGCGCCGCCACGGGCATCGGCCCCAGCGAATTGCCGTCTAGGTAGAGCACGCCCTCGGGCAGGTGAAACCGCCCGCGCATCGCATTCCAGTCCATCAGATTTCCCCTCCCGAGATTTGCAGCGCCTGCCCGTGCACGCTTCGCGCCCCGTCGCCGCAAAGCCACAGCGCGAGCGAGGCGACCTCGTCGGGCTCGATCAGGCGGCTGTGCGGATTGGCGGAGACGATCGCCCTCTGCGCCTGTTCTTCCGTCAGACCCCGGTCGCGCAGGCGGGAAAGATTGGACGAGACGATGTCCGTATCGACGTAAGCCGGGCAGATCGCGTTGATCGTCAGCGACTTTCCGACAAAATCCGCAGCCAGGCCACGCATCAGACCGACTGTGCCGTGCTTTGACGCGGTATAGGCGGAGGCTCCTCTCAGCCCCTTGAGACCGGCCATGGACGAGATCGCGATGGCGCGGCCCCACCCTTCCGAAAGCATGTCGGGGATGCAGGCGCGAAACGTGTGGAAGGTGCCGTCGAGGTTGGTCGCCATCACCTGCCGCCAGAAGGTCGCGTCGGTGTCGCGGAGGTTGCGGCCCTCGGCGATCCCCGCGTTGGCGATGCAGATGTGGACCGGTCCGTGTCTGCGCCGGGCGACCGCGACTCCCTCCTCGACCGACGCCTCGTCGGCCACGTCCATCGCCACGGCGTTCGCCCCCGCGACCTCCGCCAGCACCTCGGCCCGCCGCCCGGTCACCGTCACCGAAGCCCCCGCCGCCAGCAGGGTCTCCGCGATGGCGCGGCCGATACCGGTTCCGCCGCCGGTGACGAGCGCGTGACGCCCCGCCAGTTCGTGATGCATCGCGGCTTCCTTCGCGCAATAATCTTTCGTTACGGACCGACTTGCATTGAGCGTCGAACCCGCCACAGGTATGGGTCGACACCGCTACCTGCCCCCGGAGACAATGCAATGAAGATCGGCGCACCGAAAGAGGTCCATGACGGCGAGGCCCGCGTGGCGATCACCCCCGAAAGTGCGGGGCATATCCGGAAGCTCGGCCACGAGGTCTATATCGAGGCGGGCGCGGGGCTTGGCGCGGGGTTCACCGACGAGGCTTACCGCGCGGCGGGCGTCGAGGTGATGCAGACCGCGCCCGCCCTCTTCGAGATGGTCGACGTCGTCGCCAAGGTCCGTCCGCCCACCGAGGAGGAAGCCGGGCGCCTGACCCGGGGGCAGACGCTGATCTCGTTCCTCTACCCCTCGTCGAACGAGGCGCTGATGGCGACGATGAAGGACCGGGGCGCCACCGCCATCGCCATGGACATGGTCCCGCGAATCTCCCGGGCGCAGAAGATGGACGCGCTGAGCTCGATGGCGAACATCGCGGGCTACCGCGCGGTGATCGAGGCGGGCGGCAACTTCGGGCGCTTCTTCACGGGACAGGTCACGGCGGCAGGCAAGGTGCCGCCCGCCAAGGTGCTGGTGATCGGCGCGGGCGTGGCGGGGCTGGCCGCGATCGGCACCTCGACGTCGCTTGGGGCCATCACCTATGCCTTCGACGTGCGCCCCGAGGTGGCCGAGCAGATCGAGTCGATGGGAGCCGAGTTCGTCTTCCTCGAGTTCGAGGACAGCGAATTGCCCGATGGTGCTGCGACCGGCGGCTATGCTCCGCCGTCGAGCCCGGAGTTCCAGGCCAAGCAGCTCGCCAAGTTCCGCGAGATCGCGCCCGACATCGACATCGTCATCTGCACCGCTCTTATCCCGAACCGCGCCGCGCCCGTCCTCTGGACGAAGGACATGGTAGAGGCGATGAAGCCCGGCTCCGTCATCGTCGACCTGGCTGCCGAGCGGGGCGGCAACTGCGAGCTGACGGTCGTGGACGAGAAGATCGTCAGCGAGAACGGCGTCACCATCATTGGCTACACCGACTTTCCGAGCCGGATGTCGACGCAGGCCAGCACGCTCTATGGCAACAACGTCCGGCACATGCTGGCGGACCTCACGCCGGCCAAGGACGGCGCGATCGTGCAGAACATGGACGACGACGTCATCCGCGGGGCGACCGTCACCCACGAGGGCGAGATCACCTGGCCGCCCCCGCCACCCAGGGTTCCGGCCATCGCCGCGAAGCCCAAGGAGAAGCTGATCGTCCCCACGGCGGAGGAAAAGCGCGCCACCGAAGTCGCCGCCTTCCGGACGCAGACCCGCAACCAGGTCGGCCTGCTGGTCGTCGGCGGGGCGCTGCTGCTACTCGTCGGGCTCTATGCCCCCGCGAGCTTCATGCAGCATTTCATCGTCTTCGTGCTGTCGGTCTTCATCGGTTTCCAGGTCATCTGGGGCGTGGCCCATTCGCTGCACACGCCGCTGATGGCCGTTACCAACGCGATCTCCTCGATCATCATCCTCGGCGCGCTGGTGCAGATCGGATCCGGGTCGTGGCTCGTCATCCTGCTGGCAGCGCTCTCCGTCTTCATGGCCGGGATCAACATCTTCGGCGGCTTCCTCGTGACACGGCGCATGCTCGCCATGTTCCAGAAATCCTGAAGGGGAACCGGTCATGGACTACGGATTCACCACCGCGGCCTACGTCGTCGCCGCCGTCCTCTTCATCCTGTCGCTTGGCGGCCTCTCGGGACAGGAGAGCGCCAAGCGCGCCGTCTGGTTCGGCATCGCCGGCATGGGCCTTGCGGTTTTCGCCACCCTCATCGGGCCGGGCGCAGGGCTCTGGCCGCTGTCGGTGATCCTGATCGCGCTCGGCGGCATCATCGGCTACCAGCTCGCCACGAAGGTGCAGATGACGCAGATGCCGGAGCTGGTCGCGGCGATGCATTCGCTCGTCGGCCTCGCCGCCGTCTTTGTCGGCTACATCGCCCATTTCGAGATCGGGCGGGTGGCGGCCGAAGTTGTCGCCGGGACCGACCCCGAGACCTTCGGCACTTTCGCCGCCCTCATCGCGCACAAGACGCCGGTCGAGATCAACATCCTGCGGGTGGAACTCTTCCTCGGCGTCTTCATCGGGGCCGTCACCTTCACCGGCTCCGTCATCGCCTACGGCAAGCTGGCGGGCCGGGTGGATTCGGCGGCCAAGAAGCTGCCCGGCGGTCATCTCCTGAACGCCACCGCCGCCGCCGTCTCGATCCTGTCGCTGATCTGGTACTTCAACACCGGCGGTTTCCTCCCGCTCTTCGTGATGACGCTGGCCGCGCTCTTCATCGGCTACCACCTCATCACCGGCATCGGCGGCGCCGACATGCCCGTCGTCGTGTCGATGCTCAACAGCTACTCGGGCTGGGCGGCGGCGGCGATCGGCTTCTCGCTGGGCAACGACCTGCTGATCGTGGTCGGCGCGCTCGTGGGCTCCTCGGGCGCAATCCTCAGTTACATCATGTGCAAGGCCATGAACCGCAGCTTCGTGTCGGTCATTCTCGGCGGCTTCGGCGGCCCGGCGGGGGAGCAGATGGCGGTGGAGGGCGAGCAGGTCGCCATCGACGCCGACGGCGTGGCGACGGCGCTCAACGAAGCCGATTCGGTGGTCATCATCCCCGGCTACGGCATGGCCGTGGCGCAGGCGCAGGGGGCCGTCGCCGATCTCACGCGTAAATTGCGGGCCAGGGGCAAGACCGTGCGCTTCGCCATCCACCCGGTCGCGGGCCGCCTGCCCGGCCATATGAACGTGCTGCTGGCGGAGGCAAAAGTACCCTACGACATCGTTCTGGAGATGGACGAGATCAACGACGATTTCCCGAAGACCGATGTCGCCATCGTCATCGGCTCCAACGATATCGTCAATCCGGCGGCGCAGGACGACCCGAACTCCCCCATCGCGGGCATGCCGGTGCTGGAAGTCTGGAAGGCCAAGCAGATCTTCGTCAGCAAGCGCGGTCAGGGAACGGGGTATTCGGGCATCGAGAACCCGCTTTTCTACAAGGAGAACACGCGGATGTTCTACGGCGACGCCAAAGCCTCGCTCGACGCGCTGTTGCCCAAGATCGAGTGAGCCGACCCGAATCGATCGGGAAAGCGATCACCGCCTCGACTCCGTCTGCTGCAATGGATTCGGGGGCCGGTGCCGCCTGTCCGAATGACGGCTTCCAAGCCGGCCGGAAGATCGTCGGGAAGTTGCAATCCAGCCGCACATGCGGAACGCGCGTCGCATCTGAGAACGGAGCCCTCCGCCGTCGGGCCGACGGTGGTCCGAATGGCGCTGGCGACCTGTCGCGGGGAAACGGTCGTCCTGCGAAATGCGGCGGAGCCCGACGTGCCATCATGCGATTGATGGCTCCGGTGAGGGTCTTCAAAAAGCAGGCGGGGTCCTGTCGTGTGTAGTCCGCATCATGACCGCCACAGAAGTTTTATCGCTGCGACGGTTACGGCCAGCGGCGATGGCGGCATCGACAGGCGGCAAGGCGAAGACGCGGGAAGCCTTGAGCCATGTATGACGCTCGCCTGAGACTGTCGGACAATATCAGCGGAATGCTTGGGTCAGGTCTCCATTTCGCCTTGGTGGCCGATTTCCTCCACCCGATCGCCGCCGCGTAGAAATAGTCGAAACCTCCGAGCACCAAGATCAACGACATCGTTCTGGCGGCTGCTACCGGGGTTGGGGCCCCACTTTTGACCGGCCAATCGGAGACACGGCCTCTGGGGAGGCGATCCGACCCGCCGAGGGTCGGACCCGAATCCTCCGATCCGAGCCTGCACGCCGCACCTCAGTCGATACAGGCACGTCATCGCCAGAAGCTTACCTTGCGGGAACTCGCCCCAAAGACGCGAACGCCCCGGCCCTTTTGACGGGACCGGGGCGTCGCTCTTACGACCGCCTCCCGCACCGCACAACCACCGGAAGACGACCGGAGCCCGGTGTCTGCTTCGCCGCCTTGTCCATACGTCGCGGCGCATGGTCGGCTGCTGGAAATCGAGGAATGCAACAGGGTGCGACCCGTCGCGTCGTGCGGTTCACGATCTCAACCGAAAGGCGGGCGGAAGGTTCCGGCCCAAATTGCCGCGAGGGTCGATTCCGGGGAGACCGGTCCGCTCAGAGGAACTGCGCATAATCGCGGGCAAGCAGGTGCAGCGGTGCCTCGTCTTCCTCGACCTCGGCGAAGCGGCCGATGGGGTCGCGGAACCAGTTGTCCTTCGCGTCGTCGTTCACGGTGCTTACCTCGCCGATCAGCACGTCGCCGCCCTCGCCCCAGAAGGCATGCCAATCCCCCGGCATCAGGGTCACGCTCTCGCCCGGCATCAGGAGCAACACCTCGCCCGGCGAGAAGGTGCGGCGGATGCCGTCGCAGAAGACCGTCCCGCCGGACGTCGCGTCGAAGGCTCCGTCCGGCGCGGCCCCGAAGAGCTCGATGGCCAGTGCGGCGCCGCCGCGGTTGATGATGTCCTCTGCCTTGAGCCAATGCCTGTGCATCGGGCTGATCTGGTCACGCCGCGAGATCATGATTTTCTCGGCGTAGCACATGCCGGCGCCCCGCTCGAGGTCGACCCGCCGTCCATTGCGGAGGGTGAAGAGAAGGAGGCCCAGCTTCGCGAAATCGCCCTGTCCGTAGTCGGTGATGTCCCAGCCGAGCCCCGCGCCGAGCAGAGGGCCGATGTCGGCCCTGCGCGCCGAGACCTCGGCCGGCGTCCAGCAGGCGAAGGGCGGGAGCCTGAACCCGAAGGAGCGGATGAAGGCTTCGCCCCGCGCCATTATGTCGTTGATCTCGGATCGTTTCATGGCCACCCCCTTCGGCAAACCATCCTGCCCCGCACGGGGGGATGCGTCCAGAGCAACCGTCAGTCGACGGTGATGACGCCCCGCGCGACCTGATCGGCCTCGATCGATTCGAACAGCGCCTTGAAATTGCCTTCGCCGAAGCCGTCGTCACCCTTGCGCTGGATGAACTCGAAGAAGATCGGCCCGATGCAGGTCTTCGAGAAGATCTGCAGCAGGATGCGGGTCTCTCCGCCGCCCACGACACCTTCGCCGTCGATCAGGATGCCGAACTTCTCGAGCCGGTCCAGCGGCTCCTCATGATCCGTCACCCGATCGCGGCTGCCGTCGTAGTAGGCCTGCGGCGGCTTCGGCATGAAGGTCACGCCATTGGCGGCGATCGCGTCGACCGAACTGTAGATGTCCCTGGCCCCCACCGCGATGTGCTGAATGCCCTCGCCCCGGTAGCGCTTGAGATATTCTACGATCTGCCCGGTCTCGCCCCGGTCCTCGTTGATGGGAATGCGGATGCGGCCGCAGGGCGAGGTCAGCGCACGCGAGCGAAGCCCGGAATGCTTGCCCTCGATGTCGAAAAACCGGATCTCGCGGAAATCGAACAGGTCGCCGTAGAAGCGGAACCACTTGTCCATGTTCCCCTTCTCGACGTTGTGCGTGAGGTGGTCGAGGTAGTGCAAGCCCACGCCCTCGGGGTGCGCGCGTGCGACCCAGTCGAACTCGGCGTTGAAGGGCGAGGCATCGCGGTACTGGTCGATGAAGTAGATCAGTGAACCGCCGATGCCGACGATCGCCGGCACTTCCATCGTCTTGCCGGGACCGTCGTAGAGCTCGGCCCCCTTCTCGACCGCGTGTCGGTAGGCGTGGCCTGCATCGGCGACGCGCCAACCCATCGCGGGCGCGCAGGGGCCGTGCTCGGCGACGAAGGTCATCGCGTGACTGCCGGGCTCCGCGTCGATCAGGTAGCTGATGTCGCCCTGCTGCCAGACCTCGACAGCCTTCGCCTTGTGCCGGGCGACGAGCGCATAGCCCTGGCGGGTGAAGACGTCGCGCAACGCCTGCGGGTCCTCGTGGGCAAAGGCGACGAAGGCGAACCCATCGGTTCCGGCGGGGTTGTCGTCGCTGATCTCGGCATAGGGGGCGTGGTGGGGGAACGGTCCCATGGGCATCTCCTCTGGATTGCCGGAACGATACTGCAACGGCGCGGAGAGGTATCCGCATTCTTGCCGCGAAACGGCTGGCCGGCTGCATGATTCACGCGCAGAATAGGCTTTCGATGCGCAAGGATGACGGAGGCGCGCCTTGGACGATATGGACCGACGCCTCCTCGACCTGATCCAGCGCGACGGGACGCTCACTGCCGAGGCGCTCAGCCGGGCCCTGTCGCTGTCGGCGAGCCAAGCCGGGCGCAGGCGCGCGCGGCTGGAGGCGGAGGGCTACGTGCGGGCGACGGTGGCGCGCCTCGATCCTGCGAGGATCGGCCTCGACGTGCAGGCCTTCGTTCAGGTGCAGATGGCCAGCCATGCCCCCGCGCACGCGAAGGCGTTCCTGCAGATGCTCGAGGCCGAGCCCCGCGTCGCCTCCGTCTGGACGCTGACCGGCGAGGCGGACTACCTGCTGCGGGTCTGGTGCGCCGACCTCGCGGCGCTCAGCGACCTCGTGCACCGCGTGCTGCTGCCCCATGACGCGGTCGCGCGCGTGCAGAGCCAGATCGTCATGGACCAGCCCAAGCGCGACGGCCCCCTGCCCGTCTGAAGCTGCGATGGACGCCTTCCCCGGCGTCGCCTAGAGCGGTTGCATGGGAAACCTTCTCTTCCAGGCTGCGATCTATCTCGGGGCGGCGACGCTCTGCGTGCCGCTCGCGGTTCGGTTCGGGCTGGGCTCCGTGCTGGGATATCTCGTCGCGGGCATCCTGATCGGACCCGTGACGGGGCTGGTCGGCTCCGAGACCGAGGCCCTGCAGCATTTCGCCGAATTCGGCGTCGTCATGATGCTTTTCGTCATCGGGCTGGAGCTGGAGCCGAAGGCGCTCTGGGAGATGCGTCGCCGCCTGGTGGGCCTCGGGCTCGGACAGGTCGTCCTGACCACGGCGGCGGTCGCGGCGGGCGCGATGGCTCTCGGGCAGACGCCGAACGTCTCCATCGCCATCGGCATGGTCTTCGC
>JBBQDX010000002.1:0-41348 GCA_038320125.1 Rhodobacterales bacterium
GCTGCCGCTCGAGATCATGGGCTACGGGCGGGCCGAGCGCCGCGCCCGCATGGAGGAGGTTCTCGCGCTGGTCGATCTGGACAAGTTCGCCAACAAATACCCCTGGCAGCTCTCCGGCGGCATGCAGCAGCGCGCCTCCATCGCCCGCGCGCTGGCCTTCGACGCCCCCATCCTGCTGATGGACGAACCCTTCGGCGCCCTCGACGAGATCGTCCGCGACCGGCTGAACGAGGAACTGCTCTCCCTCTGGAAGCACACCAACAAGACCACGCTCTTCGTCACCCACTCGATCCCCGAGGCCGTCTACCTTTCCACCCGCATCGTCGTCATGTCTCCCCGGCCGGGGCGCATCGCCGACGTCATCGACTCGCCCCTGCCCCGCGACCGCCCCCTCGACATCCGCGACACGCCCGAATTCCTTGCCGTCGCCCACCGTGTCCGCGAGGGGCTGCGCGCGGGAATGGATGAGGCTATGCAGGTCGCATGATCCGCCTCGCCACCCCCGCCGACGTGCCCGCGCTCGCCCGCATCGTGACCGACTGGCTCGAGTCCGTGCCGTGGATGAACGACGCGCCCGAACCGGCCCTGCTGGAGCAGGTTTTCGCCACGGCGCTCAGCGTCCGCGAGATCTGGGTGGAGGGCGGCCCGATCACGGGCTACCTCTCGCTCGAGCCCGAGACCGACTGGATCCACGGCTTCTATGTGGCGACGCCGGGCCAGGGCATCGGCAAGCGCCTGCTCGACCGGGTAAAGGAGGGGCGCAGGTTCCTCCAGTTGCGCAGCCACACGCCAAATACCGAAGCGCACCGCTTCTACATGCGCGAGGGTTTCGTCGTCATCGAACGCGATCTGCCGGGGCTCGACGGGCCCACCGAGGTCCATCTGGAATGGCGGGCGTGACGCCCGGACGGGTGGCCACCATCGGCGACGCGTTCGCCCTCGGCGTGGCGCTCTGGTTCATCGCGGGCGCCGCCTTCGCGGAAGTTCCGGCCAAACCGCTGCTCGACGCGGTCGCGGCCGTCGTCATCCTCCTGTCGCTCCGGCGCCTCTGGCAGCGATACCGGGGCCGGGCGTGACGGACGCGCCGCTCTCCGCCCCCGGGGCCGGAATCGGGCGCTCCGGCCGGGTCGCGCATCTCTCGCGCCATGCGCGCGCGACGGTCGGTCCGGTGCTCCTCGTCGTCGCCGCCCTCGTGGCGCTCTGGTATCTCGCCTGCATCCCGATGAATGCCCAGAACGCGGTGCTTCTGGCGGAGCGCGAGGACATCGCCGTCACCCCCGCCACCGCCGCCGAGCGCCGCGACATGGGCGGCCTCGCGCTGACGTTCGCCAACCCCGCCGTCGCCACCGCCCGCGCCTTCGCGCAGGAACGCCCCCGCCTGCCCGCCCCGCATCAGGTGCTCACCGAACTCTGGAACACGACCGTCGGCGTGGCCCCCACGTCCAAGCGCAGCCTCCTGCACCACGCCCGCATCACCCTCGTCCCCACGCTTATCGGCTTCGCCCTCGGCAGCCTCGCGGGAATCGCGCTCGCCATCGGCATCGTGCACTCGCGGGTGATGGACCTGAGCGTGATGCCCTGGGCCATCGCCTCCCAGACCATCCCGATCCTCGCCATCGCGCCGATGATCATCGTCGTGATGAACTCCATCGGCGTGCAGGGCGTGCTCCCCAAGGCCACCATCTCGGCCTACCTGTCGTTCTTCCCGGTCACGGTGGGGATGGTGAAGGGCCTGCGCGCGCCCGCCCCCTCCGACCTCGACCTGATGCGGACGTGGAACGCGGGGCCGGCACGCACGCTGCTCTCGCTTCGCCTGCCGGCCTCGATCCCCTACCTCTTCGCCTCGCTCAAGATCGCCGTCGCCGCCGCCCTCGTCGGGGCCATCGTCGGCGAACTGCCGACCGGGGCTGTCGCGGGCCTCGGCGCGCGGCTGCTCGCGGGCAGCTACTATGGTCAGACGGTGCAGATCTGGTCGGCGCTCTTCGCCGCGGCCGTCGTCGCGGCGGCGCTGGTGGCGGCGATCGCCGCGCTTGAACGGCTGACGCTGCGCCGCATGGGCCTCGCCCGGTGAGGGTGCGCCTCCGGTCCGCCGCCACCAGCGCCGTCCTCTTCGGCGGACTGCTCGTCGTCCTCGGCCTGCTCGCCGGCGCCGCCCCGCGGATTCCGGCCCTCGCCGCCCTCGCGCTGCTGCTGGTCTGGGCGCTCGCCTGGCAGGCCAACCGCGCGTTCTCCCTGACCGATGCGCGGATCGCGCGGGTCGCCTGCCCCGTCCTCTTCGGCCTCACGCTTCTCCTCCTCTGGCAGATGGCGGTCCGCCTGTTCGACGTGCCCTCCGTCATCCTGCCGGCGCCCACCGAGATCACCGTCGCCATTGCGGCCAACCTGCCGACGCTCTGGGCGGACTTCGTTCAGACCATCCTCAAGGGTGCGCTCGGCGGCTGGCTGATCGGCTGCACCGCGGGCGTCGGAACGGCGCTGCTGGTGGCGCGCTCCGGTTTCCTGCGACGGGGCCTCCTGCCGGTGGGCAACTTCGTCGCCGCCCTTCCCATCATCGGCACCGCGCCGATCCTCGTGATGTGGTTCGGCTTCGGCTGGGAATCCAAGGCCGCCGTCGTCGTGGTGATGGTCTTCTTCCCGGTCCTCGTGAACACCGTCGCGGGTCTTTCGGACAGCGAGGCGATGCAGCGCGACCTGATGCGCACCTACGGGGCGACACCGGGCCAGACCCTGCGCTACCTCGCCTTGCCCTCGGCGTTGCCATTCCTCTTCAACGGCCTCAAGATCGCGACGACCCTGGCCCTCATCGGCGCCATCGTGGCCGAGTTCTTCGGCAGTCCGACGCTGGGAATGGGCTTTCGCATCTCCACCGAGGTCGGGAGACTGAACCTGCCGATGGTCTGGGCGACCATCGTCGTCGCGGCCCTGACGGGCAGCCTCAGCTACGGCCTCGTCGCACGACTGGAGAGACGCCTGACGTTCTGGCATCCTTCGCAACAAGCCAGGGGCTGAAGACCCCGGCCATCGTCCAACAGCCCCCAACGGAGAGAGACATGAAGCACCTGATCGCACCCGCCGTCCTCGCAACCGGCCTCGCCACAGCCTTCGCCGCCCCGGCGCTGGCGCAGGACAATTCCGTCGCCCTGCAACTCCAATGGGTCACGCAGGCGCAGTTCGCCGGCTATTACGTCGCGCTCGACAAGGGCTTCTACGAGGAGGAGAACCTCGACGTCACCATCCTGCCCGGCGGCCCCGACATCGCACCGCCGCAGGTGCTGGCCGGCGGCGGCGCCGACGCCATGCTCAACTGGATGCCCTCGGCGCTCGCCGCGCGCGAGAAGGGCCTGCCGGTCGTCAACATCGCGCAGCCCTTCAAGTCGTCCGGCCTGATGCTCACCTGCTGGAAGGACACCGGCATCACCGGCCCGCAGGACTTCAAGGGCAAGACCATCGGCGTCTGGTTCTTCGGCAACGAATATCCCTTCCTGTCGTGGATGAGCCAGGAGGGCATTTCGACCGAAGGCGGCGAGGACGGCGTGACCGTCCTCAAGCAGGGCTTCAACGTCGATCCGCTGCTGCAACGGCAAGCCGACTGCATCTCCACGATGACCTACAATGAATACGGTCAGGTGCTGGACGCGGGCGTGACCGAGGACGAACTCGTCACCTTCAAATACGAGGACGAGGGCGTCGCCACGCTGGAGGACGGCATCTGGGTGCTGGAGGAGAACCTCGAGGACCCGGCCTTCGTCGACAAGATGACCCGCTTCGTGCGCGCCTCGATGAAGGGCTGGAAATACGCCGAGGAGAACCCCGAGGAGGCCGCCGGCATCGTGCTCGACAACGACGAGACGGGGGCCCAGACCGAGGAAGCGCAGGTCCGCATGATGGGCGAGGTCGCCAAGCTGACGGCAGGGTCGAACGGCGCGCTGGACGAGGCCGACTACCAGCGGACGGTGGACACCCTGCTGGCCGGCGGCTCCGACCCGGTGATCTCGCAAGCGCCCGAAGGGGCCTGGACGCATGTCATTTCGGACGGCGCACTGAACTGAACCGCGCTTGACGGCACGGGGGGCGGCCTGTCGCGGGCCGCTCCTTTCTCGTTGTCGCTTGGCCCGTTTCCTCCTGGGACGCGCCGCCCCCAAAGGCCCTTCATGCAGACCGACACGCTCGCCATCGACTTCGGCACCTCGAACTCCGCCGCCGCCATCCCGGTGCCCGGCGGCGTCCATCGCATCCCGATCGAAGACGCAGAGGAGACGGTGCCCACCGCCGTCTTCTTTCCAACCGAGGGCAACGAGATGCGGATCGGCGCCGCCGCCACCCGCGCCCTGATCGCGGGGGAGGACGGCCGCTACATGCGCGCCCTGAAAAGCGTCCTGGGCCAGCCCCTGCTGCACGAGACGCGCCTGATCGGGGGCCGGCGCCGCACCCTGTCGGACGTCGTCACCGATTTCCTGGCCGAGGTGCGCCTGCGCGCGCAAGCCGCCACCGGCCAGCGGTTCTCCCGCGCCCTATCCGGCCGCCCGGTGCGCTTCCACTCCGCCGACGCGGGGCGCGACGCACAAGCGGAACGCGACCTGCGCGCCTGCTACCTCGCCGCCGGGTTCGAAGCGGTCGACTTCCTCGCCGAACCCGAAGCCGCCGCCCGCGCCAGCCTGCAACTCGGGCAAGGGGGCGGCCTCGGCCTCATCGTCGACATCGGCGGCGGCACCTCCGACTTCACGGTCTTCGAGGGCGACGGCGACCGCTCCCGCATCCTCGCCAGCCACGGCATCCGCCTCGGCGGCACCGACTTCGACCGCGCGCTGTCGCTCACGCACGCCATGCCTCTCCTCGGGCTGGGCGGCTCCCTGCGCCGCGAGATGGGCGAGGGTCTCCTCCCCGTGCCGCGCGCCCCCTACGTCGACCTCGCCACCTGGGCGCGCATCCCGTTTCTCTACACGGCGGAAACCCGGCGCAGCGTCGCGCAGATGGCGAAGCTCGCCCGCGACGCGCCCGCCATGGCCCGCCTCGCCACCGTCCTCGAAGACGAACTCGGCCACGACCTCGCCTTTGCCGTCGAGCGCGGCAAGATCGCGGCCAATGCCGGCGCGTCCGTTGCGGAAATCGACATGACCCTGATCGAGCCGCATCTCGCCGCCCCCGTCACGCCTGACAGCCTGACACGCACTCTCGCCCCCGACCGCGGCGACCTCGCCGAGGCGGCCGCCGAAACGCTCCGCCGCGCCGGCGTCGGCCCCGCCGACATCGCCAGGGTCATCCTGGTCGGCGGCTCCAGCCTCATGACCATCGTCACCGACGAGATGCGCGACCTTTGCCCTGACGCAGACGTCCTTCGCGCGGAAGTTTTCACGGCCGTGGTCGACGGTCTGGCGCTGACAGCGGGCGACCGGGCCCGACCGCGCCGCGCTGCTGCGCAACATCAACCTTGACCGGCAAGTCCTTGTTTCGAAGATGATGTGTTTCATGTCTGGCGCCCTGCCGCTGCGATATATGATGAAGCGCCTAGTCCGACGCGATCCAGGACAGGGGCCGCTCGTCCCTGTCTCGATGAGCGGCGGCGGCCGATTGCCGATGTTCCGACCAGCCACCAAACATGATCGAGAATTAATCCTTCAATTTTTTCAATACTCTACAACACGAAGCTCATCCACTTTCTGCGGAGCAGAGATGGGATCGACGATGTGCGCTCGCCCCTCGACGTAAGCAGTCAGGGTCCGGATCGCCGTTGGAGGAGCCAGCGATCCGGAAAGGCCGCCGATGGCCGCGCGCCCAATCCTCCAGCGATCACCCCCGAGGACGTCGGCCCGCACCTGGGCCAACAATCCTTCACCCCGCGGTCCAGCGCATTCCTCGACGTATCACCCCTTCGGCCCCCCGAGAGCCTCCAGCCGTGCGATCAGCGCCGACGTGTCCCAGCGCCCGCCGCCCATCGCCTGCACGTCCTTGTAATACTGGTCGATCAGCGCCGTCCCCGGCAGTGGCGCGCCGATATTCTCGGCCTCCGCGAGGCAGATCCCCAGATCCTTGCGCATCCAGTCCACCGCGAATCCGTGCTCGAACTCGCCCGCGAGCATCGTCTTGTGGCGGTTCACCATCTGCCACGACCCGGCCGCCCCCCCCTGGATGACATCGACGACAGCCGCGCCGTCGAGCCCCGCCTTCTGCGCGAAGGCCAGACCCTCCGACAGCCCCTGCATCAGCCCCGCGATGCAGATTTGGTTCACCATCTTGGTGAGCTGCCCGGCCCCCACGTCGCCCATCCGGCGCGACAGCTTGGCGAAGGCCGCCATCACCGGCTCGGCCCGGTCGTAGTCCTCCTGCGCGCCGCCGCACATGATGACGAGCTGGCCGTTCTCCGCCCCCGCCTGGCCCCCCGACACCGGCGCGTCCACCCAGGCGATGCCCTTCTGCGCCGCCGCCGCGGAGAGCTCCCGCGTGACCTTTGCCGACACCGTCGTGTGGTCGACGAAGAGCGACCCCTCGGCCATCCCCGCGAAGGCGCCGTCCTCGCCGAGGCAGACCCCCCGCAGATCGTCGTCGTTGCCCACGCAGGCCATCACGATGTCGCAGCCATGAGCCGCCTCGCGCGGCGTCGCCCCCGAAGCCCCGCCGTTCGCCGCCACCCAGGCCTCCGCCTTGGCCGCCGTCCGATTGAAGACCCGCACCGCGTGCTCGGCCTTCGCCAGGTGCCCCGCCATCGGTGCGCCCATCACGCCCAGTCCCAGAAATGCCACGTTTGCCATGCCGACCTCCCTTTGCATCCGTCCGATGCGGGGTTTAGACCGGCGCGGACCGGGATGGTCAACCGCGGACGGGACCGACAGGGGGAAGCATGGAGCGTTTGTTCCGCTGGACGTTCCGCATCGTGACCGGCGTCCTGCTGCTCGGCGGCATCGCCCTGACGTTCGCCTACTGGCTCGCCTCGCGCTCCCTGCCCGACTACGGCGCGACCGAGACCGTCGCGGGCCTCTCGGCACCGCTGGAGATCGTCCGCAACACCCATGACGTGCCGCATATCTTCGGCGAGTCCGACGCCGACGTCTTCTTCGGGCTGGGCTACGCCCATGCGGAGGACCGGCTCTGGCAGATGACGCTCCTGCGGCGCACCGCGCAGGGCCGGCTCTCGGAGATCTTCGGCAACCGCACCCTGGGCACCGACGAGCTCATGCGCCGCCTCGGCCTCTACCGCGCCGCCGTGCGCAGCGTCGCCGCGCAGGACGAGGAGACGCTCAAGATGCTGCAGGCCTATTCGGCCGGCGTGAACGCGCGCATCGAGGTGGTGAATCGCGAGGCATCCGGGCGCGGCGCGCCCGAGTTCTTCCTCTTCACCCCCGACATCGCCCCCTGGCAGCCCGCCGACAGCATCGCCCTCGTCAAGCTCATGGCGCTGCAGCTCTCCGGCCATGCCGGCTTCGAGGTGCTGCGCGCCCGCGCCTCGCTCGTGCTGCCCGAGGAGCGCCTGCGCGACCTGCATCCCGACGTGCCGGGCGACGGCAAGGTCGTGCTCGCCGCCGACCTCTTTCCCGCGCTGCAGGACAAGGTCCGGCCGGTGGACCACGCCGCCGAACGTCCCCGCACCCGCCCGTTCCTCTGGCCCGTGCCCGAGGGCGATCTCGCCGGCGCCTCAAATGCCTTCGCCGTCGCCCCCGACCGCGCCGCGGCGGGCGGTGCGCTCCTGGCGAACGACCCGCACATGGCCCTGCAGGCCCCGACGCTCTGGTATCTCGCGCGCCTTGAGCTGACGAGCGGCGGCGCCATCGGCGGCACCGTGCCCGGCATCCCCTTCATCCTCGCGGGGCGGACGGAGCGGCTCGGCTGGGGCCTGACCTCCAGCTATCTCGACGACCAGGACGTGATGATCGAGGAGATCAATCCGCAGAACCCCGGGCAGTATCGCACCCCCGACGGCTGGGCCGATTTCGAGACCGGGCGGAGCCTCATCACCATTAAGGACGCGGCCCCCGTCACGCTCACCCTGCGCGCCACCGTCAACGGCCCGGTCCTGACGGGGCGGCAGTTCGATCTCGGCACGGTCACGCCGCGTGGCCATGTCGCCGCCCTCGCCTGGACCGCGCTCTCGACCGAGGACACGTCGATGCGTACCGGGCTGGAGCTGATGCGGGCGCGCAACATCGAGGACGGGATGGCCGCCGCGCGCCACTTCATCGCGCCTTCGCAGAACCTGATGCTCGCCGACGGCAGCCGCATCGCCATGCAGCTCATGGGCCGCCAGCCCGACCGCGACCCCCTGCACCAGTCGGAGGGCCGCATCCCCGCCCCCGGCTGGGTCGCGGTCAACCGCTGGAAGGGCCTGAAACCCTTCGAGGATAACCCTGTCTGGATCGACCCGGACGGCGGCCTTCTCGGCAACACCAACAACAAGACGACCGACGCGCTCTTCCCCGACCATCTCAGCTACGTCTGGGGCGACAGCCAGCGGGTGCAGCGCATGGAGCGCCTGTTGCAGGAGCGCGACGTCCACACCCGCGAGAGCCTGGTGGAGGCGCAGCTCGACACCGTCTCCACCGCCGCCCGCGCCCTGCTGCCCCTGGTCGGCCGCGACCTGTGGTTCACCGGCGACGCGGCGGAGGCCGGAACGCCCGAACGCCGCCGCCAGGTCGCGCTGGAACTGCTGGCTGCGTGGAACGGCGAGATGTCCGAGCACCTTCCCGAGCCGCTGATCTACGCCGCCTGGATGCGCGCGCTCCAGCAGCGGCTGATCCGCGACGACCTCGGCCCGCTGGCCGACGAATACCCCCGCATGGAGCCGCTCTTTCTTGAGCGGGTGTTCCGCGACGTCAGCGGCGCCTCCGCATGGTGCGACGTCGTCCAGTCCACCCCGGCGGAGACCTGCCCCGACGTGGCACTCCAGTCGCTCGACGACGCGCTGCAGTTCCTCGAGGAGACCTACGGGCCGCGCGTCGAGGCCTGGAGGTGGGGCGACGCGCACCAGTCGCGTTCCGACCATCCCATCCTCGGCGATATCCCTTTCCTCGGCACCGTCGTGAACATCCGCCAGTCCACCTCCGGCGGCGACCACACCCTGCAACGCGGCCGCACCGGCGGCGACTTGCCGGACCCGTTCCTCAACGTCCACGCGGCGACCTATCGCGGCGTCTACGATTTCGCCGACCCCGAGAGCAGCGTCTTCATCACCTCCACCGGCCAGTCGGGGCACCCGCTCTCGCGGCATTACGACGATCTGGGCGAACTCTGGCGGCGCGGCGAATATATCCCGATGACGCTCGACCCGGCGCTGGCGCGGGCCGGCGCGATCGGCGTGACGACGCTGCTGCCCGCGCCGTAGGGTGCGTGCTCCGCACGCACCACCCCTATCACCGGTGCGTCGTGCGTCGTTGATCCGACGCGCGGTGCGTGCACAGCACGCACCCTACGATGGCTCCCGGGCCAGCGCCTTGCCCAACCGCGGCAGCCGCGCGCGTTTGAGAAGCGGCCGCATCTTCTGGCCCTCGCCGGACAATCGCTCCGCCGTCGCCCGCACGTCCTCCACCACCGCCGCCACCCCCTCCGGCGATGCGAGCCACAGATCCATCAGGAACGCATCCGGGTTCGACAGCTCGATGCCCTCCGCGGCCAAGTCCCCGCGCGGAAAATCCCGGAGGTTGAGCGTCACCAGCACGTCCACCCCCGCATCGGATGCGGCGGCCAGCACATGTACGTCGTCCGGGTCCGGCAGCCACATCCGCCGCTCCGTCGCCGCCCCCGGCCGCACCTCCGCCGCCGGAAACCGCAGCCGCAGCGACGCGATCTCGCCCCGCGCGATCGCCTCCCCGTCCGGCAGCTTGCGTGCCGCCCGCGCCCATTCCTCGAGCACCCGCGGCGACCAGCAGGCGCCATAGAGCCCCGCCGCCGCACAGCCGGTCAGGATCTCGCGCAGCACCGTCGGATAGAGCACGCAGGCGTCGAGGAACGCCTTTCTCAAGGCAGGAGCCGGAACGTCAGCGCCTTCAGGTAGCCATTGTCGGCCAGTTGCGGATGCATCGGATGGTCCGGCCCCGCCCCGCCCGAGCGCAAGAGCTGCCCCTCTCGCCCGGCCCGCCCGATGCCGCGCAGGCAGGCCTGCAGGAACTTGTCGGGCGTCGCCGCATGGCTGCACGAGCACAAGGTCAGGTAGCCGCCGGGCGCCACCAGCGGCACGGCCAGCCGCGCGACCTTCTCGTAGGCGCGCAGCCCGGCGGTCAGCGCCTGCTTGGCCGGCGCGAAGGCCGGTGGATCGGCGACGACCACGCCGTAGGTCTCGCCCTCCGCCGCCAGCGCCGCCATCACGTCGAAGGCATCGCCGCGCCGGGTGGCGAAATCCGTCGACCGACCCATCCGGGCCGCCCCCTCCCCGGCCAGCGCCAGCGCCGGCGCGGAGCTATCGACCGCCAGCACCGAGGCCGCCCCGGTCGCGAGCGCCGCCAGCCCGAAGCCGCCGACGTGGGAGAAGACGTCGAGCACCCGCGCGCCCTTCGACAGGGACGCGACAAAGGCATGGTTCGGCCGCTGATCATAGAACAGCCCGGTCTTCTGCCCGCCGTTCAGGTCCGCCATGTAGACCGCCCCGTTCATCGGCACCGCCAGAGGCGCCTCGACGCCGCCGCGCAGCCACCGGGTCTCACCGTCCAGCCCCTCCGCCCCGCGCGCCCGGCCGGACGCGCCAAGCAGCACGTGGCGAACCCCGAGCGCCTCCAGCCCGTCGGCGAAGGCCTCCACCCGCGCGTCGGCCCAGGCCGCGTTCGGCTGGATCACGGCGGCCTCGCCGAACCGGTCGACGATCACCCCGGGCAGCCCGTCGCCCTCGGCATGGACGAGGCGGTAGAACGGCGCCTCGAACAGGCGGTCGCGGTGCGCCGCGGCCATCGCCAGCCGCGCCGCGATCCAGGTCCCGTCGATCCGCGCATTCAGATTGCGGTCGAGCACCCGCGCCGCCACCCGCGCGCCCATGTTGACCGCAACCAGCGCCACCGGCTGCCGCCCCGCGTCCTCCAGCACCGCGATCGACCCGGGGGCCAGCGCCTTGCTGCGACGGTCGGCCACGATGTCGTCGAGGTGGACCCAAGGGTGCCCGTGGCGCAAGCGGCGCGCGTCGGACTTCGGCTTGAGGCGGATCACCGGGCGGGAGGTGGCGTCGCCGGGCACGTCTGGGGAGGCTGTATCTGTCATGCCTCCCTCTAGTCCGCTGCCCGCACATGCGAAAGGCCCCCGAAGGGGCCCTGCACTCCGTCCTGTTGTCGGTCTCAGGCGGGCTTGGCTCTGCCGCCGGGCAGGCGCAGACCGCGCAGGCGGGCGATGAGGCTCAGAACGAGGCTGCGGGCTACGGCGGCACGCATCGCGCGAGCCTGGGCTTCGATCGCCATCGTGTCCGTGGTGAAGCTGTGTTGCATGTCGGATCTCCGTCCTTGGGGCGACGTGGGTGCCATCCCCTTAGGTGTTGATCCAAAGCTATGCTGCAGTGCCGCAAAATACCAATGCGGATGCGGCAATCCCCCCATGCACATGACGCAGGTCCAGGTCAGCTCACCCCATCGCACGCAGGTCGGCCATCACGGATCGCGCCCCCTGCACCATCCAGCCATGCTCGGAGCCGACCACGAAGGTGGTGAAGCCGTGCCGCGCCCAGTCCCGCGCGACCGCCATGTCGGGCACCCAAGTCACGTAGGTTCGCCCCTCCGCCGCGCAGGCCGCGCCCACCGACGCCATCGCGGCGGCGAGGTCGGGATTGTCGGTGGTCTCGTGGCCATAGGCCACCGAAAGGTCCGCCGGCCCGATGAAGAGCGCGTCGATGCCCGCAACGGCGGCGATGCCGCGCGCCGCCTCGACCCCCGCCGGCTCCTCGATCTGGACCATCACGACGGTCTCGGCCCGCGACCGCGCGAGCAGGTCCGGCATCTTCTGGGTGGCGTAGCCCGCCCACCGCGTCGATCCCGCATAGCCGCGCCCGCCATGGCCGAAACGGGCGGCGCGGGCGATCCCCTCGGCCTTCTCGACGCTGTCGACATGCGGCACGACGATGCCCGTGGCCCCCATGTCCAGCACGTCGAGGATGCGCGCCGGGCTGCCGTTGCCGATCCGGACCAGCACGGGATAATCCCGCGCCCGCGCCACCGCGAGGCAGGCATCCATCGCGGCGCGGTCGAAGGGCGCATGCTCCGCGTCGAGGCAGACGAAATCTAGCCCCGAGAGGATCAGGATCTCGAGCGTGACGTGACTCGGCGTCTTCATGAAGGTGCCCGCGAGCTTCTCGCCCGCCTGCATCCGTGCCCGCAGCCCGGTCGCCTTCGTCTTGTCCATCCCGAAATCCTCCACGTCAGTCCTGTCCCCAGTCACGCAGAGCGCCGGGACGGTGGCAAGGGGACGCGCGCGGGGCCCGGCGCGGCGTCAGGACCGGCCGCCGACCACCGAGAGGTTCGGCTCGTCGCCCATCGCCGGCAGGTCGCGCAGGTGATCGCGGACCGCGGCCGCCGCCACCTTCTCGAGGAGACCGCCGCCAAAGCCATGCGACGCTTCGACGGGTGCAGGGTCCGCCGTCTCGCCAGGCAGCGCCGCGATCTTCACCGCCCGCCGGCCGTTGAGCTGCCCCAGCCGCCCGATCATCGCCGCTCCGCGCGGCAGCCGCTTGCGCCCGCGCAGCGTGATGCCCGACGAGCCGCCATGCAGCACCACCGTCGCCAGCGCCCCCGCCTCCAGCGGCACGAGATCGCCGACCTTCAGCGCCAGCAAGCGGCTCAGCGGGATCTTCATCGGCGGCAGCACCGCTTCCAGCCGGACCGGCGCATCGCGCGTCACAGCCTCCAGCCGCTGCTTCCAGCCCGCCTCCGGATCGATGATCGCCGCCGCCTCGGCCAATGGCGCGTCCGTCACCGGCAGGATCAGCGTCAGGCCGGCCTGCCGCGCGCCATCGGCCAACCGCAGCTCGAGGTCGAGCCGCAGGTAGCGCCGCGCCGTCAGGATGAGCGACAGCGACTCCGGCCCGGCGATGAAGCTGCCGCCGCGCAGCGCTCCCGGAACCGGCTCGTCGCCGTCGGGCGGCAGCAGCGGGCCGAGCCCCTCGAGGACGGCGCGCGCGAAGGGCTGCACCAGCGCCGCGTCGATACGGGTGGGGCGGCGGGGCGGGCGGGCAGGGCCGTCGACCCGGCCGATCGTCTGCACCTCCACCAGCGCGTCGGTCAGCGTGGGGCTGAACGCCAGAAGGCCGGTGCGCGCCGCCAGCACCTCCGACGTGGGACCGCCCGGCCGGTGCGGGTCGAAGCCCGCGGGGTCGATCATGAGGCAGAGCGCGCGCTCGTCGAGCCCCTCGAACGCAACCGCCGCGTCCAGCATCCGCGTCGTCCGCGCGGCGGTGCCGAGCCCCAACCCGTCGATGCCGCCGGCAACGCGCAGCACGCTCGTCGGCAGGGCGCGCTCCAGGTTGGGGGCCGCGCCGCGCGCGGGAGCGGCGGTCTCGCGGGTTCCGGCCATGCGGCGCAGGAGGGAAGTGCTCGAATCGGGCGGCATGGCATCCGTCGTATGAATCTCTGCGGCCTGTCTGGCCCAATCGGGTTAACAAAGCCTTGCCCCCCACCGCGAAAGAACCGCCAAAACGCCGCGACCTGCGGCCGCCTCTATTCCGCCGCCCGCTGCCCCAGATGGGCCCGCGCGGCCGGTGGCAGGCGCACGCGGAACGCCCCGCCGCCCCGCCCCGGCAGATAGTCGATGCCGCCACCCAGCCGCAGCATCACCTCGCGACAAATGGCGAGGCCCAGCCCCGCGCTGCCCGCCGCCGCCTGATCGGTGAGCCGCGCGAACTTCTCGAAGATCAGGCTCCGGTCGCGCGCCGCGATGCCCGCGCCGTTGTCGGTGAAGTCGATCCGCACGCCGCCCCGCCCCACCGTCACCTCGATGCGCAACTCCGGCACCGCCGCGTCGCAATACTTCGCCGCGTTGGTCACGATGTTGATGAACACCTGCGCCAGCCGGTCGGGGTCGGTCGACACCTCGACCTCCTCGGCCGCGCGGTCGCGCAGCACGCCGAGCCCGGTGTCGCCCGAGGCCGTCAACGCCCGGTCGATCACCTCGCGCAACGATACGATCGCGGGGTGGAGCACCACCTGCCCCGATTCCAGCACGCTGAGATCCAGCAGGTCGTCGAGCAGCCGCGTCAGCCGCCGGCTCTCATCGAGGATGATGCCTGCGTGGCGGCTGCGCTCCGCATCCGTCAGCCCGTCCATCCGCAGGATCTCCGAGAAGGCCCGGATCGAGGTCATCGGCGTGCGCAGCTCGTGGCTCACCTGGCTGAGGAAGGCGTCCTTCTGCACGCCCAGCGCCGTCAGCTTCTCGTTGGCCTCGCGCAACTCCAGCGCGGTGCGCGCAAGCTCGCCCTGCTGCGCCTCGAGCCGGGCGGAATATTCCATCACCTGCGCCGTCTCGTCGGCCACCGCGAGCAGGTCCTCGACGGAGACGGCGGCGTCGCCGGTGATGCCGGTCACCATCGCATGCGCCGTCGCCGCCCCCACCGACCCCGCGAGCCGCCGCTCCAGCCGCTCCAGCAGTTCCGCCGTGACCTCGGGCAGCTCGCCAGGGCGCCCCTGCCCCCGCGCCTCCACGGCGAAGAGCGCCTGAGCTTCGGCCGCGCCAAGGAGGCGCTGCGCCATGATCAGCAGCTCCTCCGCCCCCGCAAGCCCCCGCGCGCGCGGCCGCGGCAGGGGCGCGCGCTCGAAGACCTGCACGAACCGCGGCGCCTGCAGCTGCTCCATCGGCGTCGGCCTGCTCAACAGCGAAACGAGGCAGAACACCACGGTATTGAGCCCCAGCGACAGGATCACCGCCGTCAGCAGCGGGTCGCCGGTCAGCCCGAACGGCGCTTCGGGCCGCAGCCAGCCGAGGCCGAACGGCCCCTCCGCCAGCACCCCCGGCCAGGCCAGCACCGGCACCAGCATCGTCCAGCCCCAGATCGCGAAGCCCGTGACGATGCCCGCCGCCGCCCCGGTCCGCGTCGCCCCCGTCCAGAACAGGCCGAACGCCAGTGCCGGCAGCACCTGTGCGAGCCCCACGAAGCTGATGAGCCCGATCGAGGCCAGCGCCGCCGTGCCCCCCGTGGCGCGGAAGTAGAGGTAGCCCATCGCCAGCACGCCCAGGATCGACAGCCGCCGCGCCCGCAGCACCACGCGACGCACGTCGCCCGAGAGCGAGGCGCGCCCGTGACCGCGCTCGGTGATGGCGAGCCAGAGCGGCATGACGACGTGGTTCGACAGCATCGTCGCCAGCGCCACGGACGCCACGATCACCATCGAGGTGGCCGAGGAGAAGCCGCCGAGGAAGGCCAGCAACGCCAGCCCGCCCTGCCCCTCCGCCAGCGGCAGGGTCAGCACGAAGAGGTCGGGGTTCGACCCCGCCGGCATCCGCGCGAGGCCCGTCGCCGCGATCGGCACGACGAAGACGCACATTGCCATGAGATAGGCGGGAAAGGCCCAGGAGGCGGTGGCGAGGTGGCGCTCGTCCGAGTTCTCCACCACCAGCACCTGGAACATCCGCGGCAGGCAGATGACCGCCGCCCCCGAGACGAAGATCAGCCCCGCCCAGCGCCCCGGCCGCGCCGTCCAGTCCGCGAGGTCCGACGCCGCGATCATGGCACCGGTCGCCGCCGGCCCGCCGTTGAGGCCCCAGACCACGAAGGCCCCGACCGACAGCAGCGCGACCAGCTTGACCACCGCCTCCACCGCGATGGCCGAGACGATGCCGTCGTGCCGCTCGCCCGCGTCGAGCCTGCGGGTACCGAAGAGGATGGTGAAGACCGCGAGCCCCACCGCCACCCAGAACGCCAGCCCGGTCAGCTCGGAGGCCCGCGTCCCCGGCGCCGCGAAGACCCCGAAGGAGAGCGTCACCGACTGCAGTTGCAGCGCGATGTAGGGCGTGGTGCCGACCACCGCCAGCAGCGTCACGATCACCGCGATCAGGTTCGACTTGCCGTAGCGCGACGAGATCATGTCGGCGATCGAGGTGATCCGCTCCGCCCGCCCGATGCGGACGAGCTTGCGCAGGAACCACCACCAGCCGATGAAGACCACCGTCGGTCCGAGGTAGATGGTCATGAACTCGAGCCCCGAGCGCGCCGCGTAGCCGACCGCGCCGTAGAACGTCCAGGCGGTGCAGTAGATCGACAGCGACAGCGTGTAGACGAGCGGCCCGCGCAGGAGGCCGCCGCGCCCCCGTGCCGCCTGCCGCTCGCCGTTGAACGCGACGAGGAAGAGGAAGGCCACGTAGACGAGGCTGACGGCGATGAGGAGGTTGAGGGTGAGGGTCACGGCCCGGGTCCGGGACCCGCGTCCGCCGCGCTTTGCCCCGTGGCCTCAGGCTCCGCGCCGATGAGACGCCCGTGCAGCCGGGCCAGCCACAACGCCAGGCCGATCAGCGTCAGCCAGACCGCGAAGAGATAGGTGAGCCAGGGCAGCGTCGCTCCCGTCGCCGCAGGAGTGTCCGACAGCACGAGGTCGGGCACGAGAAACAGCGCCGCGCCGAGAAACGGCAGCAGCCGCGCGGCATCGGCCAGCCGCGCCCGCGCCCGCGCCCGCCCCTGGGCCTCGGTCGCCGCCGGGCCGCCGAGGTCCGTCATTCCGGATCGTCGCGGGCAGGGTCGGGACCCCCAGAGTCGGGACTCCCAGAGTCGGGGCGCCCGGAGTTGTCGCGCGCAGGGTTGGGACGTCTGGAGTCGGGGCGTCCAGGGTCGGGGCGTCCAGAGTCAGAGCGTTCAGGGTCGGGGTTTGCAGAGTCGGGGTTTGCAGAGTCGGGGCGCGCAGAGCCGGGGTTTGCAGAGTCGGAGCGCCCAGGCTCCGTGGGCATGGCGGCGCCGGCCAGCGCCCGCACCGTTTCGATCAGCTCGCGGTTGGAAAACGGCTTCGTCATGAACCGGCTGACCCCCAGCGCCTCGGCCCGCTCCCGGTCCTTTTGCTGGCCCTTCGCCGTCAGCATCAGCACCGGCAGGCCGGGCCGGTCGCCTGCGCGGATCGCGCCCAGGATGTCGAACCCGGACTTCCCCGGCAGCATCACGTCCAGCACCACCACGTCGGGGGCGTGGCGCGCCACCGCCGCCATCGCGCTGGCGCCGTCGGAATGGGTCGAGACGCGCCAGCCGTCGCGTTGCAGCAGAAAGGTGATGGCGGTGGCGATGTTGGGCTCGTCCTCGATCAGCAGGACGCGGCCCGGCGGCACGGGCTGCTGTCCGGACGCCCCTTCGGCTGACAATTCGGCAGGTTGAGCGGTCTTCCCTGTCCCGGTCATTCCCGGCCTCCCCTCCGGTCCCGTCCCGCGCGAGTGTCCGCCACGCCGGGGCCCATGTCCAGCGGACCCTTGCCGCCACCTCCCCGCCGCCCGTGCCGTCCGCGCCGCTACGCCGATACGTCGCTACGCCGTCACGGGCGGCGGGATCAGGTTCGAGCCGGACACCACCGAGAGCGCCGAGGGCTCCCGCCGCGCCGCGCAGCCCTCCCGCGGACAGGTCCGGCAGCCTGGCCCAACCGGCGCGCCGCGCCCCGGCACCGTCGCCCGCGTCAGCAGCATCGTCGCCCGCAGCACCGGTTCCGCCCCGAAGCGCGCGGGCACGAGCGGCACCGCTACTGCATGGACGCGCCAGCCCGCGCCGTCGGGCGTCTCCACCAGCGTCTCCACCGCGCGGCCCGGCTGCGCCAGCGCGCCGTAGACCGGCCAGAGCGGGCACCCCGCACCCATCACCGGCAGCGCGAACCCCGATACCGCCTTGCGCCGCACCATCGCTCCCGCCGCATCGACCACCACCAGGCCGCGCGCCGGGTCGATTGTGCCGAGCCTGCGCAGCACCAGCGCGAGGTCGCCCCCGGCGGCGGCGATCAGCGCGTCCGGCCCCGCCGCCGCCTCGACGCACGCGCGCGGCAGGATCGCCGCGTCGCGGGCGTCGCCCTCGAGAAGTTGCGTCGCCAGCGCGCGCGCGTCCCGGTCCTCCAGCACCGCGACGAGCCCCGGCACGGCGGCGGCGCCCTCCGCCTCCAGCGCATCGAAGCGGTGGCCATGGGCGTCGAGGAACCGCGCCACCTGCTCGACCGGCAGCAGGTGGCGCGTCGTGCGCGTCGCCTGCCGGTCGAAGAGGCCGACGACAGCCTCGGCACCCTGCGCGAGGCGGCGGCTGTCGGCGTCGAGATTGGCGTGGAACCGCCCCCGCCAGATTGCGTCGAGCTCCGGCGTCTGCGCCAGGATCGAGGCGGTGGAGCGGACCACCGAGACTGTCGACAAAAGCTCGTGCATCGCCTCCGCCAGCCCCGGATCGTGGCTCAGCCGGTCCGACAGCGCCTCGATCGTGCGCGCCTGCGCGGCCAGCGCCTCGGCCTGCCGCGCCAGCAGGCGCGCCCAGTCCGGATGGCGGCGCGCAAGGTCGGCGGCCTGCGCCCGCGCCTCCGCGCCCATCCCGTCGGCGGCCGCCGTCAGCGCCTCGATCAGCGCCGCGTCGCCCTCCTCCGAAAGGGCCGCGTGGCTGGTGCCGAGCGCCTCCGCCAGACGCCTCAGGAGGGAGCCGCCGATGGCGCGCCGATTATGCTCGATCAGGTTGAGGTAGGAGGCCGAAATGCCCACCTGCGACGCCAGCGCCACCTGCCGATGCCCCAGCGCGAGGCGCCGCTCGCGGATCCGGCTGCCGGTCGGGACGGATCTGGACACGCAACCTCCTGACGCGGCACGCTTGCTGCGGGTGCGGGAGAAATCGTTGACAGATCGGCCCCACGCCGCGTCATTTTCTTTACAGAAGTTTCCAGTCCGCTCCAAGGCTTATTGCTGTCGGTCCCCCGCCGCGTCGATACTGCGGCTTGCCCGTCAACGCGACGGACCGACCCGCGCCGCCCCGGGAGGGGGAGCCGCAGGAACAATAAAGGGAGGGTCTCGATGACCAAAGGTAACTTCACCCGTCGCGGCATGATGCGCGCCGGGGCCGCCACCGGCGCGGGCCTGGCACTGCCCACGATCTTCACCGGCGCAAGCTGGGCGCAGGCCGAGACCGGCTTCACCAACGCGCCGCAGGGCGACACCGTGACGCTCGGCTTCAACGTGCCCCAGACCGGCCCCTACGCCGACGAGGGTGCCGACGAGCTCCGGGCCTTCGAACTGGCCGTCCAGCACCTCAACGGCGAGGGCGACGGCGGCATGATGCAGACGTTCACCTCCAAGGTGCTCGACGGCACCGGCATCCTCGGCAAGAAGGTGGAGTTCGTCACCGGTGACACCCAGACCAAGGCCGACGCCGCCCGCGCCTCGGCGCAGGAGATGATCCAGCGCTCCGGCGTCATCATGATCTCGGGCGGGTCCTCGTCGAGCGTGGCCGTCGCGGTGCAGGCCCTCTGCCAGGACGCCGGCATCATCAACATGGCGGGCCTCACGCATTCAAACGACACCACCGGCAAGGACAAGAAGGCCAACGGCTTCCGGCACTTCTTCAACGCCTACATGTCCGCCCAGGCCCTCGCCCCCGTCCTCGAGACGCTCTACGGCACCGACCGCCGCGCCTATCACCTCACCGCCGACTACACCTGGGGCTGGACCCAGCAGGAGAGCATCGCCGCCGCGACCGAGGCGCTCGGCTGGGAGACGGTGAACAACGTCCTCACCCCGCTCGCCGCGACCGACTTCTCCTCCTATATCGCGCCGGTGCTCAATTCGGGCGCCGACGTCCTCATCCTGAACCACTATGGCGGCAACATGGTCAACTCGCTGACCAACGCCGTCCAGTTCGGCCTCAAGGATGCTCAGGCCAACGGCAAGCAGTTCGAGATCGTCGTGCCGCTCTACTCGGAGCTCATGGCGCAGGGCGCGGGCCAGAACATCGTCGGCATCCCCGGCTCGCAGAACTGGGACTGGAAACTCGAGAACGAGCGCGGCGCGCGCTACGTAGGCACCAATGCCTTCGTGAAATCCTTCGGCGAGAAATACGGCTTCCCGCCCAGCCAGGCGGCACACACCTGCTACGCCCAGACCCTGCTCTACGCCGATGCGGTCACGCGCGCCGGGTCGTTCAACCCCTGCGCCGTGGTCGAGGCGCTGGAGGACTTCGAGTTCGACGGAATGGGCAACGGCCCGACGCTCTACCGGGCCGGCGATCACCAGTGCTTCAAGGACATCGTCGTCACCCGCGGCAAGGAGAACCCGGAGAACGAATACGACCTCGTCGAGATCATCGAGGTCACGCCCACCGAGCAGGTCACCTACGAAGTGGACCATCCGATGTTCGCCGGCGGCTCCCTCGGGGAATGCAACCCAGGCGCGTGACCCGCGCCTGACCGACCCGGGGCCGCGTCCGCGCGGCCCCACCCCGTATCGCCGGGCGCCGACCGCCAAGATCCGACCGGCGGGCTCCGTCTGGCGGGCACCCGTGTGCCGCGCGGGCACCGCTGCACTCCATGTATCCCGATACCATCCGCATCCCAGCCAGGAGACCTCGGGCCATGGAAGCCTTCATCCTCCAGATTCTCAACGGCCTCGACAAGGGCTCGGCCTATGCGCTCATCGCCCTCGGGCTGACGCTGATCTTCGGCACGCTGGGCGTGGTGAACTTCGCCCACGGCGCGCTCTTCATGGTCGGGGCCTTCGTCGCCGTCAGCATGTCCAAGCTGCTCTCGCTCTCCACCATCACGGAGGACCCGACGCGCACCGATTTCCTCGGCAACCCCGCCAAGGTCGAGACGCGCTACGCCGAGACCTTCTTTGGCCCCGACATCGGTGCCGCCCTCGTGGACTGGGCCGTGCCGCTGGCGATCCTGCTGGCGATCCCGGTGATGATCCTCGTCGGCTACGTGATGGAACGCGGCCTCATCAAGCACTTCTACAAGCGCCCCCACGCCGACCAGATTCTGGTGACCTTCGGTCTCGCCATCGTCCTGCAGGAGCTGATCAAGCACTACTTCGGCGCCAACCCGATCCCGACGCCCGCCCCCGACGCCTTCCGCGGCAGCTTCGACTTCGGCACGCTGCTGGGCTTCGACCCCAACACCATCATCTATCCCTACTGGCGGCTGGTCTACTTCTTCTTCGCCGCCGTGATCATCGCCGGCGTCTTCGCCTTCCTCCAGTTCACCACCTTCGGCATGGTTGTGCGCGCCGGCATGGCCGACCGGGAGACCGTGGGCCTGCTGGGCATCGATATCGACCGCCGTTTCACCTTCATGTTCGCGCTGGCGGCGGTCGTCGCGGGGCTGGCGGGGGTGATGTACACGCCGATCAACCCGCCGAACTACCACATGGGGATGGATTTCCTCGTGCTCAGCTTCGTGGTTGTCGTCGTCGGCGGCATGGGCTCGCTGCCCGGCGCGGTGCTGGCGGGGTTCCTCCTTGGCATCCTCGAGAGCTTCGCCTCGACCACCTGGGCCACGACCGCCGTGCCCGGCATCAACCAGATCATCATCTACCTCGTCGCCATGATCGTCCTTCTGACCCGGCCGCGCGGTCTGATGGGCCGGCGCGGCGTGATGGAGGAGTGACCCCATGACCGACACCACACCCCATACCGCCCCCGCCCGCGCCACGGCGGGCCACGCGACGCTGCACCGAAAGGGCACCGGCATCCTCGGCCTGCACCGTCGGGACTTCGTGCTCCTGATGATCGTCATCGCGCTGACGTTGCTGGCGCCCTTCCTGCTGAACCCCTTCCCGACGAACTCGGCGATGGCGCAGTTCAACGCGGGCTATCCCGACCTGATGCAGCGGTTCGTGATCTTCGGCATCTTTGCCATCGGCTTCAACATCCTCTTCGGACTGACCGGCTATCTCAGCTTCGGCCACGCCGCCTTCCTCGGGGCGGGCAGCTACGCCTGCGTCTGGATGTTCAAGCTCCTGGGCTACAACGTCGTGCCCGGCATCCTGCTCTCGGTCGTCGTCGCCGGCGTCCTCGCGCTGCTCATCGGCTTCGTGTCACTGCGCCGGTCGGGCATCTACTTCTCGATCCTGACGCTGGCCTTCGCGCAGATGTCCTTCGCGCTGGCCTATTCCGTCCTGTCGAACCCGAGGTTCAACCTCACCAATGGCGAGACCGGGCTGCAGGTCTACGTCAACGACCCGCAGATCTTCCACGACCCCACCACCACCGTCAGCGCGCCGCATTTCTTCGGCATCGCCATGCGCGCGACCGAGACGCTGCGGCTGGGCGGCTGGTCGTTCGATTTCAACTTCGGCTACTACCTCTGCGCGACCGTCATGATCCTCTGCTTCTACCTCGCCATTCGCCTCTTCCGCTCGCCCTTCGGAATGATGCTGCGGGCGATCAAGTCGAACCAGCAGCGGATGAACTATACCGGCCTCAACCCCAAGCCCTACGCACTGGCGGCCTTCGTGATCTCGGGCATGTATGCGGGCCTCGCGGGCGGGCTGCTCTCGGCGATGGACCCGCTGGCGGGGGCCGAGCGGATGCAGTGGACGGCCTCCGGCGAGGTCGTGCTGATGACCATTCTCGGCGGTGCCGGCACCCTCATCGGCCCGGTGCTGGGCGCGGGCTTCATCAAGTATTTCGAGAACATCTTCTCCAAGATCAACGAATCGACCCTGCACCGCTGGTTCGGCTTCCTTCCCGAGGGGCTGGAGGACGGGGTCGTCTGGGTGGTCGACCACTTCGTCGGCTCCGGCTGGAACCTGACGCTGGGCCTTCTCTTCATGCTCATCGTCATCTTCCTGCCGGGCGGCCTCGTGCAGGGCGGCCAGAAGATCGGCGGCGCGTTCCGCCGCCGCGACCGCAAAGGCGGCGGAGTCGAGGACGACGCGGCGCGGCAGCGGGGGGCGGGGGAGTGAGAGACACCTCGCTCTGGAAGATCGTCGTCCTCCCCTTCGTCGTCGGGGGGGCATTGATCGGCACCATAACCGCGGCAACGGTCGGTATCGCAATGGCGCTGGCACCCGAAGAGGCATCGGTTAACGGGCTTTCGTCGAAGGTCGGTCGCTTCACCTTCGCCCCCTCTCTCGACCCCGGCACCCTCTGGATCCTCGACACCGCGACCGGACAGGTCCGTGGATGCAGGACCGACGACACTACCCTCTCCGCAAATTGCGACGCATGGAGCCAGGCCTGATGGGCATCCTCGAAGTCAAGAACGTCAACAAGCGGTTCGGCGGCCTCAAGGCGCTCTCGGACGTGAACCTCAGCATCGCCGAGAACTCGGTCCATGCCATCATCGGGCCGAACGGCGCCGGCAAGTCGACGCTCTTGAACTGCCTCGTCGGCAAGCTCATCCCCGACACCGGCTCGGTCAGTTTCGAGGGCCAGTCGGTGCTCGGCCGCAAGCCGCACGAGATCAACCAGATGGGCATCTCCCGGGTGTTCCAGACGCCCGAGATCTTCGGCGACCTGACCGTCATGGAGAACATGATGATCCCCTGTCTCGCCAAGCGCGACGGCGCCTTCGCGCTGCACGCCTTCCGCGCCCTGATGCGCGACCGCGAGGTGGTGGAGCGGGCGGAAGCGATGCTCGAGGACATGAACATGGCCGACAAGCGCGGCATGCATGCGGCGTCGATGTCGCGCGGCGACAAGCGGCGCCTCGAGATCGGCATGTGTCTCGCCCAGGAACCGCGCCTGCTGCTCCTCGACGAGCCGACCGCCGGAATGGCGCGCGCCGACACCAACGACACGATCGACCTTCTCAAGCAGATCAAGGACAGCCGACCCATCACCATCGCCATCATCGAGCACGACATGCACGTCGTCTTCAGCCTCGCCGAGCGCATCACCGTCCTGGCGCAGGGCACGCCGCTGGTCGAGGACACGCCCGACAACATCAAGGGCCACCCGAAGGTCCGCGAGGCCTATCTGGGCGAAAGCGCGACGCATTGAAGTTTTGTACAAGTTGGGAAAATCGAGTCCCGAGATGACCCCGAATTGTGAAAAACCGGCCCCGGAGGGCAGCATGACCGTCAATCCCGACTTCGCCCGCCACGCCAACCAGGCGGCCACCGCCCCGGCCTATTTCTCGGTGCACGACATCCACGCCTACTACGCCGAGAGCTACATCGTGCAGGGCGTCAGCTTCGAGGTCCACGAAGGCGAGATCCTCGCCCTGCTGGGCCGCAACGGCGCCGGCAAGACCTCCACCCTGCGCACCTGCGCCCGCCTCGCCAGCCCGGACCTGCGCCGCGGCGAGATCTGGCTCGACCATCAGCCCCTCCACAACATGAAGGCCTTCGAGGCCGCACAGGCAGGCCTCGGCCTGGTCCCGGAGGACCGCCGAATCATCGCCGGGCTGACCGTGGAGGAGAACCTCAAGCTGGCCCAGATCGCCCCGCCGATCGGCTGGTCCGTCGAGCGGCTTTACGAGCTTTTTCCGCGACTTGGCGAGCGCCGCAAGCAGGAGGGCACGACGCTGTCGGGGGGCGAGCAGCAGATGCTCGCCATCGCCCGCGCGCTGGCCCGCGACGTCAAGCTGCTGCTGCTCGACGAGCCCTACGAGGGTCTCGCGCCCGTCATCGTGGACGAGATCGAGCGGACCCTCCACGAGATCCGCAAGCTCGGCATGACCACCATCCTGGTCGAGCAGAACGCCGTCCGTGCGCTCGAACTGAGCGACCGGGCCATCATCCTCGACACCGGCGGCATCGTGTTCGACGGCACGGCGGCGGACGTCCTCTCCGACGAGGGCCTGCGCGCCGAGTATCTGGCAATCTGACCGCGGACTTGCGAGACTGCATCGGCGTCTCAGGAGCGCGAAGGGAGATCTCATGACCGAGCACCGCACCTATCCGCCCTCGCCGGAGGTGGCCGCGAAGGCCCACGCCGATCGCGCCACCTACGAAGCGATGTATCGGGCCAGCGTCGAGGATTCCGAGGCCTTCTGGGCCATCGAAGGCAAGCGCATCGACTGGATGAAGCCCTATACCCGCGTCAAGGACACCTCCTTCGCGCCGGGCAACGTGTCGATCGAGTGGTTCGGGGACGGCACCCTCAACGTCGCCGCCAACTGCATCGACCGGCACCTCAAGGACCGCGGCACCCAGACCGCGATCATCTGGGAGCCCGACAGCCCCGACGACGCGGCGCAGCACGTCACCTACCAGCAGCTGCACGCGCATGTCTGCAAGTTCGCCAATGTGCTCAAGGGTATGGGCGTCGCAAAGGGCGACCGCGTCGTCCTCTACATGCCGATGATCCCGCAGGCGGCCTATGCGATGCTGGCCTGCGCCCGCATCGGCGCCATCCATTCCATCGTCTTCGCGGGCTTCTCGGCCGACGCGCTGGCGGCGCGGATCAACGGATCGGACGCCAAGGTCGTCGTCACCTCCGACGGCGCGCCGCGCGGCGGCCGCGTGACGAACCTGAAGGACAGCGTGAACAAAGCGCTCCTGCACTGCGACGACGACGTCAAATGCCTTATCGTCAAGCGCACCGGCCAGCAGGTCGCGTTCCGCCCGGAGAACGACGTCTGGCTGCACGAGGCCGAGGCGGGGGTATCGAACGACTGCCCGCCGGAGGAGATGGCGGCCGAGGACCCGCTCTTCATCCTCTACACCTCGGGCAGCACCGGCCAGCCCAAGGGTGTCGTCCACACCACCGGCGGCTACCTCGTCTATGCCGCGATGACGCACCAATACACGTTCGACTACCACGAGGGCGACGTCTTCTGGTGCACGGCGGACGTGGGCTGGGTCACGGGGCACAGCTACATCATCTACGGACCGCTGGCGAACGGTGCCACCACGCTGATGTTCGAGGGGGTGCCGACCTTCCCCGACGCGGGCCGCTTCTGGGCCGTCTGCGAGAAGCACGGCGTCGCCCAGTTCTACACCGCGCCCACGGCCATCCGCGCGCTGATGGCGCAGGGCGAGGAGTTCGTCACGAAACACGACCTGTCGGCCCTCAAGGTGCTCGGCACCGTTGGCGAGCCGATCAACCCCGAGGCCTGGGAGTGGTATCACCGCGTCGTCGGCGGCGGCCGCGTGCCGATCGTCGACACCTGGTGGCAGACCGAGACGGGCGGTCACCTGCTGACCCCCCTGCCCGGCGCCACGACCACCAAGCCTGGCAGCGCCACCCTGCCGTTCTTCGGCGTCCAGCCGGCCGTCCTGGAGCCTACCAGCGGCGAGGAGATCACGACCAGGGAGGCCGAAGGCGTGCTCTGCATCAAGGACAGCTGGCCCGGGCAGATGCGCACCATCTGGGGCGATCATGCAAGGTTCGAGAAGACCTACTTCTCGGACTACAAGAACTATTACTTCACCGGCGACGGCTGCCGGCGCGACGCCGACGGCTACTACTGGATCACCGGGCGCGTCGACGATGTCATCAACGTCTCGGGGCACCGGATGGGCACCGCGGAGGTGGAATCGGCCCTCGTCGCGCACCCCAAGGTCGCCGAGGCGGCGGTCGTCGGCTATCCGCACAAGGTCAAGGGCCAGGGCATCTACGCCTATGTCACGCTGATGGGCGGCGAGGAGCCATCGGAGGACCTGCGCCGCGAACTCGAGGGCTGGGTCCGCAACGAGATCGGACCGATCGCGCGGCCCGACCTGCTGCAATGGGCCCCGGGCCTGCCCAAGACCCGCTCCGGCAAGATCATGCGCCGCATCCTGCGCAAGATCGCCGAGAACGATCACGGCGCGCTCGGCGACATCTCGACCCTGGCCGATCCCTCGGTCGTCGACGATCTCATCGAGAACCGTATGAACCGCTAGGTGGCGGGGCGGCGGGGCGTTAACCACGCCGCCATCTTTCCACGATGCAAACACACCGGCGCTGCGATGCGCGCCTGTAATGCGGTCGGTGGGGGCTCCTGAGGCAGGGAGCCACAACATGGGCAGCTTGGCCGGATCACCGTCCAACGCGCGGCAGCCAAAGCGGGCCGCTACCGCCACCGTGACGGTCGGCCGGGGGGACCGGCGGTATGACCGGCACCGGGACATCCACCCTGACCGGCCCGCGTTCGGGAAATGGCACGACGTCGGACACCAAAACGGCAACGCGCAGCAATCCGGTTCCGCCACAGCGCAGAATTTCCCTTGCGGCAGCCACGCCGGTTCGGGTTCCCGCGCTGTGGCGCGACGCGGGCATCTTTGGTCGGGCGCGCCTCGATCCCGGTGTCAACGCCAGCCCGATGGAAGCCCGGTCGCGTCGCCATGCCGAGGTCGGGCGCCTCACAGTCATCCCGCAGCGGCACCTGGAAAATCCGACCGTCGCCGGTACCAGGCCGGCCGAGCGGGTCGCGGCCGACCGCGCCTTCGGCAGCGGGGAGCAGGCACCGCGCCGGGACCGGCGGGTCCGATCCCGAGGCGCAGCACCAGCCCCGCCGGGCGCGCTTCCCCCATACGCACCGAACATCACCGCAAAGGAGGTTTCCCGATGTCCATCCAGCCCATGTTCCCGGTGACGGCCAGATCGGCACCGTCGCCGTCGCCGCCCGAACCGCCGCACCCCGCGCCGGCGGTCGGCGCGGCCCCCGCTGCGGCACCGGCCCCCGACGCAGGCGACGCAAGGACCCGCGCAAGCGAAAGGCTCGGACCGGGCCGGCGGGCCGATGACGCGAGGCCGGGAGGCTCGGCTGAAACCCCCCGACGATCCAGGCGCACGCCCGAGCGCCTGTCGCTGGAGGAGGCGACAATCCGCGCCGTGGCCATCGCCGCCACGCAGCGCCGGCGCCTCGCCCGGGAGGTGCGCGATCTGCCGCCGCCCCTCGATACGCGGCTCGCCCTGCTTGCGAGCGTTGCCGAGATCCGCACCGCCATCGTGCCCCCGACCCTCACGACGCTCGACCGCCGCCGCTGACGGACGGCCGCGGCCCGCCGAATCCGCGGGCCGCGGCGGAAAGCCGGCACGGCCGCCGCCCGTGTCAAACGCTTTCCCTTGCCTGTCGGACACGTTACTGCGTGGAAAACACGCAACGGGGATGGCGATGAGCAAGACCAACGAGAGCGATGTCGCCTTCATCAAGGCGCTGGCCGAGCTTCTGCGCGACAACGACCTGACCGAGCTCGAGGTGGGCCGCGAATATGGTGAGTCCGACAGCCTGAATGTCCGCGTCGCCCGGCAGATCATGTCCGCCCCTGCCGCGGCACCGCTCCAGATGCAGTCCGCCCCGCAAGCCGTCGGCGCAGCCGCGCCGCTCGCCGCCCTCTCCGACGATCCCGCGCAGGACCCCGGCGCCGTCACCTCGCCGATGGTCGGCACCGCCTATCTCGCCTCCGAACCCGGCGCGCCCGATTTCATCAAGATCGGGGATGTCGTGGCCGAGGGTCAGACGCTGCTCATCGTCGAGGCGATGAAGACGATGAACCAGATCCCGAGTCCGCGGGCGGGCAAGGTGAAGCGCATCCTCGTCGAGGACGGTGCGGCCGTGGAATACGGCGCCCCCCTCGTCATCCTGGGATAGGCGCATGTTCAAGAAGATCCTGATCGCCAACCGCGGCGAGATCGCCCTGCGGGTGGTCCGCGCCGCCCGCGAGATGGGCGTGGCGACCGTTGCCGTCCACTCCACCGCCGACGCCGACGCGATGCACGTCCGCATGGCCGATGAAAGCATCTGCATCGGCCCGGCCCCGAGTTCGCAGAGCTATCTCTCGGTCGCCGCCATCATCTCCGCCTGCGAGATCTCGGGAGCGGAGGCCATCCATCCGGGCTACGGCTTCCTCTCCGAGAACGCCGCCTTCGTTCAGGCGCTGGAGGATCACGGGATCGTCTTCATCGGCCCCACGGCAGAACACATCCGCATCATGGGCGACAAGATCACCGCCAAGGAGACGATGAAGGCGCTCGGCGTCCCTTGCGTCCCCGGCTCCGACAGCGGCGTGCCGACGCTCGAGGACGCGCAGCGCATCGGTGCCGAGATCGGCTACCCGGTCATCGTCAAGGCAACGGCCGGCGGCGGCGGGCGCGGCATGAAGCTGGCGAAGAGCGCGATCGAGATGGAGACCGCGTTCCGCACCGCGCGCAGCGAGGCCAAGGCTGCTTTCGGCAACGACGAGGTCTACCTCGAGAAATACCTCACCACGCCGCGTCATATCGAGGTCCAGGTCTTCGGCGACGGCAAGGGCCGCGCGGTGCATCTGGGCGAGCGCGACTGCTCGCTGCAGCGGCGCCACCAGAAGGTCTTCGAGGAGGCCCCCGGCCCCGCCATCACGCCCGAGCTGCGTGACCGCATCGGCACGACCTGCGCCGAGGCCGTGGCCCGGATCGGCTATTCCGGCGCGGGCACGATCGAGTTTCTCTACGAGAACGGCGAGTTTTACTTCATCGAGATGAACACCCGCCTGCAGGTGGAGCATCCGGTGACCGAGGCCATCTTCGACGTCGACCTGGTGCGCGAGCAGATCCGGGTCGCGGCGGGCTATCCGATGTCGTTCGTGCAAGAGGAACTGTCGATCCGTGGCCACGCCATCGAGGTGCGCATCAACGCCGAGAAGCTGCCGAGCTTCACGCCCTCGCCCGGCCGGATCACGCAGTATCACGCGCCCGGCGGGCTGGGCGTGCGGATGGATTCGGCGCTCTACGATGGCTACCGGATCCCGCCGTACTACGACTCTCTCATCGGCAAGCTCATCGTTCACGGCCGCGATCGCGACGAGGCGCTGGCCCGCTTGCGGCGCTCGTTGGGAGAACTGATCGTCGACGGGGTGGAGACGACGATTCCGCTCTTCGCCAATCTGGTCGAGGATCCGGACGTGAAGGCCGGGACCTATACGATCCACTGGCTCGAGGACTGGCTGGAACGGCACCTGCTCTAAGGCCGGCGACGCTTGGAACGCGGCAAGGGCGCCGGCTCCGATGCGACCGCATGTCGCGGCGCGGGTGCAGGGGCGGCGGTCGCATCATCGCGCTTTGCACCGGCGGACCGAGGCCCTATTCTTGCCGGCATGCCGCGCGACGCCCTTCCGATCACCTCTGAGACGCTGCTGACCGCCTATGCTTCCGGCGTGTTCCCGATGGCGGAGCGTCGCAACGACCCGGAAATCTTCTGGGTCGACCCCCGGCGGCGCGGGATCATGCCTCTGGACGGCTTCCGGATGTCGCGCAGCCTGGCGAGGACGATCCGGCGGGGGCGTTTTTCGGTAACGCTGAACCGCGACTTCGCGGGCGTGGTGCAGGGTTGCGCCGAGCGGGACGAGACCTGGATCAACGCCGAGATCGCCGCGCTCTGCGGCACCCTGCATCGCGACGGGGATGCCCATTCGCTCGAAGTCTGGGACGGGGATACCCTGGCGGGCGGCATCTACGGTGTCACGATGGGCACCGCCTTCTTCGGCGAGTCGATGTTCTCGCGCCGCCGCGACGCCTCAAAAGTGGCGATGGCCTGGACGGTCGCGCTCCTTCGGGCGCGGGGGTTCACGCTCTTCGACACGCAGTTCCTGACGGAGCACCTCGCCTCGATGGGCGGCATGGAGATCAGCCGCGCCGAGTATCGCGAAAGGCTGGCGGAGGCGCTGGCCGGGCGGGCCAGTTTCGACGGCGCCGTGCCCGATCAGTCGGCGGTGGTGCACCTGAGGACCCAGACGTCGTAGCGGCGATGCTCCAGCGCGTTGAGCGCCGGCGAGGATGCAACCATCCAGCCGGCGAAGAGTTCCTTCACCTCGCGCGCGTCGACGATCTGCAGGAGCGCGAATGCGTCTCCCGTGGGGTTGGTGGCCGGATACCGGCATTCGCGCAACGAGACCTGCAGAGTCCCGTAGGCCATCGTCTGCCCCACCGACATCTCGACGTCGATGACCTCGCCGGAGGTCTTGTCGAGAGTGCGCAGCACCGCGCCGCCGCCGTTGCCGGTGCGCACCGCCTGCTGCGCCTGCGCGCTCCCGCCGGCAAGGACGAGGCCAGCCGCAAGGACAGCGGCCCCGAGCCGCGACAGCGGACCGGGTCGCCACCGGCCGCTGGGCCTCATTCGGGGCTCCAGGCCTCGTAGTCGGAGGCGGGGCTGCTGTCGGCGCGGCGCAGCGATCCAGGCCGCGCGAAGGCCATGGCGGAGCCGGTCCGGTTCGGCTCGTAGGGTTTCTGCCAGGTCCTGTGGATCAACGGTGCCTCGGTCGGCGGCGCGGCGAAGGTATGGTGCAGCCAGCCATGCCATTCGGGCGGCACGTTGCTGGCGTCGTTGTCGCCGACGTAATGCACCCAGCGGCGGGTTCCGTCGGCGTTGCGGAAATACGCATTGCCTGTCGCGTCCTCGCCCACCTTCGTGCCGAACCGGCGGGTCCAGAGGGCGGTTCCGAAGCTCTGCCCGTCCCACCACCCTACGAGACGCTTGAAAAATCCGGCCATCTCTGTCCTCCGCGGGGTCCATCGGTCGGCTCCATCTCCTACACCCCCCTGCCCCGCGGTCAAGGTCGGCACCGGGACCTGCGCGGACCCCTGCGTGCTGGTTGCGTCCTAACCCGCCCCGTCGTGATTCTGGTCCTGAGAACCCTGGTCCCGAGACCCTTGCCGGCGGGCTAGCCCGACGACACCTTCAGCCCCGCCACGCCCAGCACGATCAACGCCGCCGATCCGAGTTTCAGCGGCGTCAGCGCCTCACCCAGCCAGAGCCAGCCGAGCAGCACCGTCCCGAGCGTGCCGACCGCGGTCCAGATCGGATAGGCCACCGATACCGGCAGCGTGCGCATCGCCATCGTCAGCAGTCCGAGGCCCAGCACGACGCTGACGGCGGTGACGATGCTGGGCAGCGGCCGGGTGAAGCCATCCGACATCTTCATCGCCAGCGCAAAGGCGACCTCGAACACGGCGGCGAGCGCAAGATAGATCCAGGCCATGTGGCACTTCTCCGGGACATTGCGGCCCCCCGCCGATACATCGGGACAATGCCGGCGTCCAACACCCATCCCGAACGCACTGGCCGCGCCGCCCGGGCGACGGTATCCTCCGCGCGAGCAACGAGGGAAAGACACAATGTCCGAGACACGCAAATACGGCTTCGACACCCTGCAGGTCCACGCGGGCGCCCGCCCCGACCCGGCCACCGGGGCCCGGCAGACTCCGATCTACCAGACCACCGGCTATGTCTTCCGCGACGCCGACCATGCCGCCGCGCTCTTCAACCTTCAGGAAGTCGGCTTCATCTACTCCCGCCTGACGAACCCTACCGTCGCCGTGCTGCAGGAGCGGATCGCGACGCTGGAGGGCGGTGCGGGAGCCGTTTGCTGCTCCTCGGGCCACGCGGCGCAGATCATGTCGCTGTTCCCGCTGATGCGTCCAGGCTGCAACATCGTCGCCTCCACCCGCCTCTACGGCGGCACGGTCACGCAGTTCGGCCAGACTATCAAGCGCTTCGGCTGGTCGTGCAGGTTCGTCGATTTCGACGATCTCGACGCCCTGCGCGATGCCATCGACGACGATACCCGCGCCATCTTCGGCGAGGCCATCGCCAACCCCGGCGGCTACATCATGGACGTGCGCGCGGTGGCCGAGGTGGCCGATGCGGCGGGCCTGCCGCTGATCGTCGACAATACCTCCGCCACCCCCTATTTGCACCGGCCCATCGAACACGGGGCCACGCTCGTCGTGCACTCGACCACCAAGTATCTGACCGGCAACGGCACCGTCACCGGCGGCTGCGTGGTCGACTCCGGCACCTTCGACTGGTCCGCCTCCGGCAAGTTCCCGTCGCTCTCGGACCCGGAGCCCGCCTATCACGGGATGCGGTTCCACGAGACGTTCGGCAATCTCGCCTACACCTTCCACAGCATCGCCATCGGCCTGCGCGACCTCGGCATGACGATGAACCCGCAGGCCGCGCACTACACGCTGATGGGGACCGAGACGCTGAGCTTGCGCATGGCCCGGCATGTCGAGAACGCCGAGAAGATCGCCGCCTGGCTGGAGCAGCACCCGGCTGTCGATTACGTCACCTACGCCGGTTTGCCGTCCTCTCCCTATTACGAGCGCGCGAAGACCGTGTGTCCGAAGGGCGCGGGCGGCCTCTTCACCTTCGCGCTCAAGGATGGTTACGACGCCTGCATCCGGTTCATCGACAGCGTCGAGATCTTCAGTCACGTCGCAAACCTCGGCGACACCCGCTCGCTCTGCATCCACTCCGCCTCCACCACGCACCGTCAGCTGACGCCCGAGCAGCAGGTCGCGGCGGGGGCCGGACCGAACGTGGTGCGCCTCTCCATCGGGATCGAGGACGCCGACGACCTGATCGCGGATCTGGATCAGGCGCTGGCGAAGGCGGCCCCGGCGATGGCTGCGCAGTAGCACACGCAGCCCCGGTAGGGGCCAGCGCCAGCGCCGGCGGCGGAGCCCGGGTGTCGGCCCCGCTTTCCACGGCCGCCAAGCTGCCCTAGACTGGACCGCGCGCCCGCCCGGCGGACCGCGTCCGCGAGACACTAGCCCAGGCCTGACCCATGACCCCTATGATCGCGCTCGACCTTTCGCTCGACGGCATCGTCGTGATGTCGCGTGCGCCCGACGGACCCGACCGGGGCAAGTGGTGGCGTGAGGGGGTCGTTCGCCTCGACGCCGAGGACATGTCGGGAGAGTTGCGCCGCATGCGCGCCCTCTGCGCCGCCCGGGTCGGGGAGGACTTCACGAGCATCCTCGTCATCCCTGACAGCCAGCTCCTCTTCACATCGCTGGAACGCGATGATCGCGGCGCCAAGACCACGATCCGCGCGCTTCTCAAGGGCCGCACCCCCTACCCGGTCGAGGAGCTGACCTTCGACTTCGTGCAGCGCGGCGATCGTCTGCAGGTCGCCGTCGTGGCGCTCGACACCTTGCGGGAAGCCGAAGCCTTCGCCGCCGGTTTCGGCTTTCGGCCCGTGGCCCTCATCGGCAACCCCAGGGACAGCACCTTTCCGGGCATCCCCGATTTCGGGCGGACGCAGATCGCTGCCGATCTGCTCGCCGGCGAGGTGCTGACGCTCGACCTCGGCGAGGGAGTCACCGTCGTTCCCGCCCCCCCCATGCCCGAGGTGCCGCGCGCCGCCCCCGCGGCGCGCGACCCCGCGCCGGAGCCCTCCGCTGCGCCCGCCGGCGCCACCGAGGCGTTCGATTCCGCGGCGGGCGGCGCTCCCGCGCCCCGCGCCCCGCCGGTGCCGCCAAAATCCACCGTCCCGGCGGGCACCCCGCTCCCGGCGCAGGCAGGTCGCCCGACCGTCGCGCCGACGGTCCCGGCCACGGAAGCGCCGGAGGCATCAGACTTCGCCGCCCTGATGGCCACCGCGCCCAAGGCCATCCTGCCGGAAGGGGACGCAGCTCGGGATGCCAGGGGCGATGCGGTCTTTTCCCGTCACGCCAAGACTGTCGGGCCAAGACCGATGGCCGGGCCAGCGTTCACCACGCGCCGCCGCGCGCCCGCCGCCGAAGCGCCGCGCACCGAGCCCGGACTGGCCCGCATCACGCCGCGCCTGTTCCAGCCTGCTGCGGACGACGGTGCGCCGCAGACCGGTGAAGGCGGCGCCGAACCGAGGCCCCCCGCACCGCAGAACCCGGCGGTGCGCAGCGAGCCGCCGCCCGAGGCTCCGGAACCGACGAAGCCGCAGCACCGCGCGCAGGCCGCAGGGGCAGCCCCGAAAATCGAAGGAGCCGCGCCGCCGCAGGCATCGTTCCGTGCCGCCGCCCTCTCTGCGCTCGCGGGCAGGATGGGCCGCGCGGCCACCGGGTTCGACCGTGCGTCGAAGGCTGCGCGGAGTCTGCGGGCGAGACGCCCGAGCAAGGGCATGTCCGACAAAGGCCGCGCCGAAACGGTGGACGCGCAGACCCCTTCGGTCCACGCCAAGGCTCGGGACCGCTCCGCTTCGCCGCGAGGAAAACGCGCGGGGGGGCGCCTCGGCCTTTATCTTACTTTGTCGCTGCTCGCGATCCTCGGGGCTCTCGCGATCTGGTCGGTCGCGTTCCGGAGCGACGATGTCGCGGGACTCGCGACGTCCGCCGACGCCCCGGCCGCCGTCGATCTGCCGCCGCCCGCGGCATCGGGCGAGGTCATGGACACCGATACCGCCATCGCCGACGTCACGTCGCCCGATGCGGCCGCCGCGCCCGCGCAAGCGCCCCCGACCGACGACGACCTCGCGCTCCTGCTCCCCGACAGCCAGGGCAGCCTCGAAGCGACCGGCCTCGAGGCCGGGCCCGACGATCTGGCGGACGCACCGGCGGGGGCCGATCCTGCGGCGGACGACCCGACGGCGGCGGAGATCCGACCGGAGATCGCCGTCGTGACGACCGATGCCGCGCCGTTCGAGCTGCCACGCGATATCGCCGCCGCGCCCGAGGCGGAAAGCGCCAACGAGATCTATGTCGCTTCCATCGACCCGGTCATCCGGGGAAGCGACGCGGTCGCCTTGCCGCGCGCCGCAGCGCCGGTCGATGCGTTCGCGCCGCAGACGTCGCCTGCCCCTGCCGGCACCAATTTCGAGACCGGCAGCGACGGGCTTGTGGTCGCCAGCGCGGCTGGCACACTGGCGCCGGGCGGCTACAGCGTCATCGCCGGACGTCCCGCGATGCTGCCCGACCCGCGCCCCGGCGAGACGCCGGCGCAGCAAGCCACCCAAGGGGCCGCTGACGATGCGGCACGGACCGAATTGGGGCGGACCAGGCCGGCGCCGCGACCGCAGGACGCCCCCGAACGCGCCGAGCGCCTGAGTTTCAACGGCCTCACCCGAGAGGAACTGACGCGCGTTCGCCCGACCGAGCGGCCCGCCGCGATCTCGGAGGCGGTCGTGCGTGCCGAAGCGGCAGCGACGCGACAGGCTGCCTCCGTGCAGGCCGCAGCTTCGGCCGCCGTCGCCTCGCTGGTGCGAACCGAGCCGCGAGCGGAAGCACCCGCCCTCGGTCTCGACGACGCCGTTTCGCAATCCCGTTATGCACTGGCAGAGTCGCGACGACCAAGCGAGCGGCCCCGCGGGGTCGAGCAGGACGCCGCGCGCATCGTGACGCAGCGCAGCGAAGCGGCTCCGGCAGCGGCCGTCGCATCCGCCGCGTCCGCGAGCCAGGCCGTGGCGGTCGATAGCGGCCGTCAGACGCTTCGATCCGCCGGCGGCAGCGTCTCGCGCGCGGCGACGCAGTCGAACCAGATCCGGCTGCGCGAGATGAACCTGATCGGCGTCTACGGGCGTCCCAATGCCCGCCGCGCGCTGGTCCGCCTGTCGAACGGTCGCTACGTCAAGATCGAGGTCGGCGATCGGCTGGAGCGGGGTCGCGTCACCGCCATCGGCGAGAGCGAGGTCATCTATCAGCAGAACGGCCGGAACTACGCCATTCGGATGCCGCAAACCTGAGGTGCTACTGTCCCTCGGGACGGCGCGGCAGTTTTCGAGGGCAGAAGCCGCGCCCCGGCGCGTCGGCGCAGCCCGCGGGGTGGCCGGTCATCCCGCCAACACGGGGTCGCAGATTTCGAGGACCGGTGGCCCGATCCGCACGGGAGTCATCTCGGAAAGCACCGCCGATACGATCTTGCGTCGCGGCACAGTGCGGAACGGCACGAGTCAGGTGTCCGCTATGCCCTACCCCCGACGCCGCATCCATTATAGGACCGCAGGCGGAGATCGCCTGCCCTGAAAGACGGCCCGAAAGTCTTCGAGAGCCCCCAGACTCCTTCCGGCCCCATGGTCCATGCAAATGGAAATCCCCACGTCACGACTCCCCGGCGGGCTAGACCATGCACTTGACCTTTTCGATGCACGGCATAACTTTCCGACCGTGCCGCGCCAGGCCCGGGTCGTTGCGAGCCGCCGGGTCGGGGTGGCACCGCGCCGCCGCGATACTGTGGGCGGGACGACGACGGAGGAGACACGGACATGGCCACTGGCACCGTGAAATGGTTCAATACGACGAAGGGCTTCGGCTTTATTGCCCCCGACGATGGCGGAAAGGACATTTTCGTGCATATCTCGGCGGTCGAGAAGGCCGGTCTGACCAGCCTGCGCGACAATCAGAAAGTGCAGTACGAATTGAGCGACGGTCGCGACGGCAGGGCCTCCGCGTCCGACCTGGTGACGCTCGACTGAGATCCGGACGCCCCCGGCTGCGTTCCGGGCCGGGGTCATGGGATCGCGCGCCGGCCGCCGGGCACGCGCTGACGGAGGCCGGGTTCCCGTGTGTCACATGGGGTAGATGCCCGCACCGGGCCTTGCCGGCCGGCCATCGGAACCCCGGGGGGACCAGACCACTGGGCCGGTTAGTTGCGGACCTTGTAGGACCGAAGTCACCCTCGGCCCTGTCGCTTCTCCGAAAGCCGCGGGGAAGTCTTACGGCATCCAGTCCCAGGGCCGCGTGTAGACCCCCAGGACGCGCTTGACCTCCTCGGGGTCGACGGTGCCGGTCTTTTCGAGCAAGGCGACCTGACCCAGCTTCTTGTCCTCGACGACGTCGGCCACGCGGACGGCCAGGCCCCCCTCGGCCAGCGCGGCATCGTAGATGCGGGTGATGGCGCGCTTGCGGAGATCGGGCTTGAAGACCTTGCCGACAGCGGTCTTCGGCAGTTCGTTCAGCACCTCGATATGCTTGGGCCGGGCCGCTCGTTCGTGCACATGGGCCTCGCAATGCTTCGCCAGCTCCTCCGGCGTGACCTGCGCGCCCGATACCAGTTCGACATAGGCGCAGGGCAATTCGCCCGCGGATGCGTCCGGCTGGCCGACCGCACCCGCCATCGCCACGGCGGGATGGCCGGCCAGCGCCTCCTCGATCATCGCCGGGTCGATGTTGTGCCCGCCCCGGATGATGAGATCCTTCGCGCGCCCGGTGATCCAGAGGTAGCCGTCGCCGTCGATGCGGCCGAGATCGCCGGTCCGCAGGAACCGTCCGTGATGGAAGAGCTTCGCGTTCTTGTCGGCTTCCGTGTAGGTGTGGCCCGCCCAGACGCCGGGCGACGCAACGCAGATCTCGCCGACCACGTCCCCGGCGCATTCGACCGGCCCCTCGCCCTTGTCCGTCAGGATGCGAACCTCGGTGTGCATGAAAGGAAATCCGACGGAGCCGATCTTCTTCTCGCCATCGACCGGGTTGCACGACACCAGGCAGGTCGCCTCGGTCAGCCCATAGCCCTCGACGACGGTAACGCCCGTGGCCGCCTCGAATCGTCGGAACAACTCGACCGGCAGCGGCGAGGAGCCACAGAACGCCGTCTTCACCGAGGAGACGTCGGCATCGACCGGACGCTGCATCATCGCCGACATGGCGGTCGGCACGGTGATGATGAAGGTCACTTTCCAGCGTTCGATCAGCTTCCACAAATTGTCGAACACGCCTTCGCCGCGGTAGCCCTGCGGCGTCGGGAAGATGACATGCGCGCCGGACGCAACCATCGCCATCAGGATGACGTGACAGGCGAAGACGTGGAACAGCGGCAGGGGGCAGATGACGTTGTCCTGCTCCGTGAAGAGCAGCCGGTGACCGATCCAGCCATTGTAGATCATGCCGGAATACTTGTGCTGCGCGACCTTTGGCATGCCGGTCGTGCCGCCGGTGTGGAAATAGGCGGCAACCCGGTCGCCTTTCGCATCGGCAAAGTTCAGCGTCGTCTTCTGGCGGGCAACCTCCTTCGTCCAATCGAGCACGCGCGCCTTGTGCCCGAGGGCGAGCTTGGGCCGGATCAGCGGCACCACCAGCTTCTTGAGCCCGGTGAGGTAGCGATGCAGGTCCACTTCCAGCACCGTTTCGACGTTCGGAGCCAGTTCGACCGCCTTCGCCACCCGCTGCGCCACATCCGTCTTCGGAAAAGGGCGCAGCGTCACCACGACTTTAGCCTTAGTCTCGCGCAGGATGGAGGCAATCTGCTCGGGGTCGAGCAGCGGGTTGACCGGGTTCGCGATGCCCGCGATGCAACCCGCCAGCAGGACGACCGGAGCCTCGGTGCAGTTGGGCAGGACATAGGCCACGGTGTCCGTCTCGCCGATGCCGAGCGAGCGCAGCAGGTTGGCCGCCTGGCTGACCTGCGCGTGCAGCTCGGTCCAGGTCAGGGTTTCGGCGGGGTCGGTCGGGCCGGAGAAGAGCTGATAGCTGATCGCCGGACGGTCGCCGAACCGCTTCGTCGTCTGGCTGAGGAGCTGGTAGAGCGTCTGCGCCGGCTGCGCCGTCTCCCACGGCTCGGCGGCCTCGATGTCGAGAATGTCCTGCCTCGTGGCGAAGAGTGCCATGGTCGTCCCTCCCTTGTGCGCCCCGGGCTTCTCCCTCCCGGGTTCGCGTTCGCGGCAGGATGGCGGTGCGGGCGGCCTGTTGCAAGATCGACGCTGCGGCGGTTCGCAAACTTCGCAGAAGCCGCGCCAGCCTCGGATCGTCGGGCTCCCTGCCACCGAAAGCTGCAGGGATCTGCCCGGCCCGATCCGTCCCGATGATCTTCTCCGGCAGGTCGGCCCCCGGCCAAGCCGTTTGCATCCCCGTCAGGTGCGTCACCCGCGACGCCCCGGGGTCCTTCTTTCCCAGATGAGCGGCTTACCTGACCGAAGCAGGCCCGGATGCCGCCGTTCCGCCCGCCATCCCCGGGGCAGCTTCGTCTGGCCTATTCCGCCGCGAGCCCGTCGGTGAACTGCAATCGCGCCAGCCGGGCGTAGAGCCCGCCCTGGCCCACCAGCTCGTCGTGCGTTCCCTGCGCCACGATCCTGCCCGCCTCCATCACGAGGATGCGGTCGGCCTGTTTCACCGTCGCGAGCCGATGCGCGACGATGATCGTCGTGCGCCCTTCGGCCAGCATCGCCACCGCGTCCTGCACCGCCCGCTCGCTCTCGGCATCGAGCGCCGAGGTCGCCTCGTCCAAGAGTAGCACGGGCGCATCGCGCAGGATCGCGCGGGCGATGGCGATCCGCTGCTTCTGACCCCCCGAGAGCATCACGCCGCGCTCGCCCACATAGGTATCGTAGCCCTCCGGCAGCGCCGTCAGGAAGTCATGCGCCGCGGCGGCCCGCGCGGCAGCCTCGACCTCGGCGTCGGTCGCGTCGGGGGCCCCGAAGCGGATATTGTCGCGGGCGGAGGCCGCGAAGATCACCTGGTCCTGCGGCACCAGGGCCATGCGGGCGCGAAAGGCCGCGCGGTCCATGTCGCGCAGGTCCGTGCCGCCGAGCGTCACGCGTCCCTCGGAGGGATCGTAAAAGCGTTGCAGAAGCTGGATCACCGTCGACTTTCCCGCCCCCGAGGGTCCGACCAGCGCCACCGTCTCGCCCGGCTGCACCCGCAGCGTCACGTCGTCGAGTGCCAGCGTCCCGGGCCGCGCGGGGTAGCGGAAGCTGACCCCCTCGAAGCCGACCGAATCCGCGGGCGGCGGGGCCACCGGCACCTCGGGATCGCGCACGTCGTCGCCGACCTCGAGCAGTTCCACCAGGCGCTCGGTCGCGCCCGCGGCCCGCTGCAATTCGCCCCATATCTCCGACAGCGCCGCGACGGAGCCCGCGACCAGGATCGCGTAGATCAGGAACTGGATCAGCTCGCCGATGGACATCGCATCCGCGCGCACGTCCCGCGCCCCGATCCACAGGACGCCGACGATGCCGGTGAACGTCAGCAGGATGACGATGACGGTCATGATCGCCCGCACCCGGATGCGGCTGCGCGCCGCTCCGAACGACCTCTCCGTCACCTCGTCGAACCGTCCCGCCGCATCGCCCTCGAAGGTATAGGCCTGCACCGTCTGGGCCGACAGCAGCCACTCCGACGCCCGCCCCGACGATTCCGCGATCCAGTCCTGGTTCTGGCGGCTCAGGGATCGCAGCCGCCGACCCAGCACGATGATTGGCACCACGACCAGGGGCACGATCAGCAGCACCAGTCCCGACAGCTTCGGCGCCGTCCAGAGCATCAGGCCGAGACCGCCCGCGAAGATCAGGACGTTGCGCAGCGCGACCGAGACCGACGAGCCGATGACCGACAGCAGCAGCGTGGTATCCGTGGTGATGCGGCTCAGGATCTCGCCGGTCATGATGCCGTCATAGAAGCTGGGCGACATGCGGATCATGCGGGCGAAGACCGTCTTGCGGATATCGGCCACGACCCGTTCGCCCAGACGCGTCACAAGATAATAGCGCAATCCCGTGCCAAAGGCGAGCAGCCCGGCGATCACGAGGGCCGCCGCGAAGTAGCCGTCGAGAAGCTGCGTCTCGCCGGTCTGGAACCCGTCGACCACGCCCCGCACCGCGAGGGGCAGGACCAGCGACACGCAGGCGGTGAGCACGAGCGCCGCGATCGCCGCCGCGACCATGCCCAGGTGCGGGACGAAGAAGGGCACGAGCGATCTCAGGCTGCCGATCCGTTTCGATCTCTCGCGATCGGCTTCCCTGGCGATTTCGGCCATGCGAACTCCTCGGTTTTGCGGTTCAGGTAGCCCCGTCCCGCCGCCGGCGCAAGGAAAGGCGGCCGCATCCGGCGCCGGCGCGGCCAGGCTTCGACAGGAGGCCATCGACGCGAGCCATGCCGCCCGGCACCCGCCCGTCGATCTCATCGCGCCTCCGCATCGACGGCGGAGCGCTCCTGCCGCCGGGAGCAG
>JBBQDX010000003.1:0-39828 GCA_038320125.1 Rhodobacterales bacterium
GTGACCGAAGCTTGCGATCGCTGTATCGCCGCTCGGACGGCGTGCGTGGTCTTGGCGCTGCCATGCAGTATTTGTCCCATAGAGCATCCTTCTCAGCCGCTGTCGGCAGAATGCCACCACACCAAGGGACTGAACACCTAGGTCATGGCCCCGACGCCGCATCTGCGCGGGATCACGGGCGACTAGCCGGGCCGCTCCAAGATGGCCTGCCGCGTCCGCGATGCGGAGGATCTCCATGCCTTCCTCGCGCCATTCGGCGATTGATCCCGCAACGGGATGGCCGAGCACCGAGCCGCCGGCGCGCGCCGCCGCCTGGGGTCGGACCGTCCCGCGCATCGCGGCCCGAGCGCACTGCGGCAGGGCGTTGCAGCCCCGGCGCGGAATGGCGACGGCCGGGTCGGTCGGGGAGTGGAACCGGCGCGCCCCCCTCCAGCGATGATGCCGGGACCGGCGGGGCCAGCGGAAAGTGCAATAGAAACTGGTTAACGGGTGGAAAGGGATTGCAAATGGCGCTCCGAAATAGGAGTTTGACCGCCACGCAGTTCTGCCATTCCGAGACCACGAGACCCACTTCATTCGACGATCCTGACATTTTAGACGCGAGCGGCGCACCGACATCCGGCGGACCGGAGGCGGACGTCGCCGCGACATTATCCAACCCGCATCTCCGGAGCACCTTTTCATGACGACCACACCCACCGCCTGGCTCTCCAACCTCAGGGCCAACCTCTTGACCGACGGCACCCAGATCGACCCCGTCGTCGCCGGACTTGCGAACGGCAACATCCTCGTCAGCTGGCAGGACATCAACGACACGGCGGGTCCCGGGGCGGGCTCCGATGTCGTCGGGACCATCCTCGACGCGCGGGGCGATGTCGTCCGCGCGCCGTTCCAGTTGAACGCCTTCGCCACGGGCCGCAACGAGCGCGACCCGGTCCTCGCCGCGGATGCGAACGGCGGGTTTGTCGTGGTCTACGTCCACGCGGAGGGCATCGAGAGCAACATCCTGTGGGATCGCTACGACGCCGCGGGCCAGCGCACGAACGGCGGGTTCGTCGTGCAGGACACGAGCGAGACGGTGGGCTACACCGATCCCAGCGTGGCCTTCCGCGCCGACGGCAGCTTCGTTGTGACCTACGACCGCATCGTGGGGCAGGACCAGTCGATACGCGCCGTCCCCGTCTCGGCCGCCGGCGTCGCGGGCGCCGAGATCATCCTGCGCGCCGACGACCTGCCCGGCTCCTCCGGCTCCAACCCGCGCAACCCCGACAGCGCCACCCTCACCAACGGGGTGGTCGTGACCGCCTACGTCGAGAACGAGGACGAGCCGGACATCGAGATCCGGGGGCTCAACGCCAACGGCACGCCCGGATTCAACGCGAACGTCAACGTCGACGCCGTTCTCGACAGCGATCCTCGCATCGCCGCCCTGTCCGGCGGCGGCTTCGTCGTGACCTGGACGGCCGCCAGCGATCTCGTCGGGCGGGTCTACAACGCCGATGGCACCGCCGCGGGGGCACAATTCGCCGTCGCCGCCGGACCGGACAGCCAGGACGAAGCGGATGTGATCGGGCTTGAGGACGGCGGGTTCTTCGTCGTCTGGGACAATGACACGAAAGCCCAGCTGGAGGGGCGGCGGTTCGACGCCTCGGGCGCCCCGGTGGGCGCCATCGTCGTGGTCGATACCGATGACAGGACCCCCGGCAGCGCCATCTCCATGTCCGACCTAAGCCTGACGTCCGACGGGCGCATCCTCGTGACCTGGCGCAACGGCGAGATCTTCACCGCCATTCTCGACCCCCGCGAATCGCGTATTACCGTCCAGCCCGGCGACGGCGTCACCACCGCGCGGCAGGACGGCTCCGTCGTCATCGGCACCGGTGCCGCGGACGTCCTCTTTGGCGGCGCGGGCAACGACCGTCTCTTCGGGGGCGGCGGGGCCGACCTCGTCGAAGGCGGCGCGGGCAACGACATCATCGAGGGCGGTCTGACCTTCGACGACACGCTTCGGGGCGGCGACGGGAACGACACGATCCAGGCCGTCGGCGGCGGCCGGATCGAGGGGAACGGCGGCAACGACACCTTCTTCGTCGTCAATGCAAGCACGCTGGGCGGCCGGGCGACGGCGGACAGCGACATCTTCGACGGCGGGGCCGGGATCGACGTCTTCAATGCCGCCAACGAGACCTCGACCTTCTACACCATCAATCTGGCGAACCGCTCGGTGAACAGGGGGGCCTACGACCCGCAGAACGTCACTTTGGCGAACTTCGAGAACGCGGTGGGAAGCCAGGGCAACGACCGTATCGTCGGCGACGTGAAGGCCAATTTCCTGCGCGGGGCTGGCGGGAACGACAGGCTGGTCGGCTTCGGCGGCAACGACACCCTGATCGGCGACGGCGGCAACGACTTTGTCGCGGGCGGCATCGGCAACGACCTGCTCGGCGGCGCGGACGGCGCCGATTCCATCCTCGGCGGCCAGGGTGCCGATCGGATCTTCGGCGCCGCCGGGAACGACACGCTTGCGGGCGAAGCCGGCGATGACACGATTGCGGGCGGCTCCGGCAACGACCTGGCGACGGGCGGCGACGGCAACGACCAGCTCTTCGGCAACGAGGGCGACGACCTGATGGGCGGCGGTCTGGGCAACGACATCCTGTCCGGCGGCCTGGGCAACGACCGCCTCTTCGGCAGCGCGGGGCTCGACAGCCTCGCGGGCGACGCGGGCAACGATTCGCTCACGGGCGGCGATGGCAACGACCGCCTCGCCGGCGGTGACGGCCGCGATACCGTGGTGGGCGACGCGGGGGCCGACATCGTTCTGGGCGAGGGCGGCAACGACCTTCTGGGCGGCGGTGGCGGCAACGACCTGCTGGGTGGCGGCGCGGGCGACGACGCGGTCTATGGTGGGGGCGGCCAGGATCGTCTGTTCGGCGCCGCGGGAGCCGACCGGCTCTTCGGCGGGGACGGTATCGACAGGCTGACGGGCGGCGACGGGGCCGACGTGCTGAACGGCGGCGCCGGGGCGGATGTCTTCGTCTTCAATCTCGTGCGCGAAAGCGCACCCGCGGGCCGCGATGCCATCCTCGATTTCGTCACCGGCACCGATCGCGTCGACCTGTCGGTGATCGACGCGAACGTCAGCCTCGCGGGCAACCAGGACTTCGCCTTCATCGGATCGGCTGCCTTCGACGGCGCGGGGCAGCTGCGGTTCGTGACGAACGGGACAGACGGTTTCCTCGTCGGGGAGGTCGACGGCGCCGGCGCGGCGGACATGACGATCCTTCTGCGGGGGGTGACGTCGATGTCGGCGGGCGACCTCCTGCTCTGAGGCGATCGGCGCGCCCGGCCAGGCCAGCTTCGGCTTGTGCTCGGCGCTCCGATGACGGACAGGAGGGGCGGGACCTGATGATCGGCGGGGCTGGCCCTCCCGTCGCGACGAACTGACGGGGACGTTCGAAGATGATGCCAGAACTCCGCAATATCCGGGTCCACGAGGATCGGCGCGGCAGCCTCGGGGTCTTCGAGGACACCGACCTGCCCTTCGCCATCCGACGCGTCTACTACCTCTTCGACGCCCCGCTCGGGGCCGTCCGGGCGGAGCATGGCCACCGGGAGCTGGCGCAATTCATGGTCTGCATGTCGGGCCGTTGCGACGTCATGGTGCACAACGGCACCCGCGCCTACCACTTCGACCTCGCATCGCCCGCACTCGGCCTCTACATCCCGCCGGCGATGTGGCGGACGGTGAAGTTCGCCGAACCGGGATCGGTCTGCTGCGTCTTCGCGTCGATGCCTTACGACCGGTCCGACTATCTGGAGAGCTTCGAGGAGTTCCTCGCCTTCACCGCCGAACGCGCCGCGAAGGACAGCTGAGCGATGGCCGATTTCGTGTTCCTCGACGTCGCCCACACCTATGCGAGCCTCAAGCCCGAGATGGATGCCGCCTATGCGCGCGTCATGGGTTCGGGAATGTACATCGGCGGCACCGCGCTGACCGAGTTCGAAGAGGCCTTCGCCGCCTACTGCGGGGCCGCCCATTGCGTCGGCGTCGGCAACGGGCTCGACGCGCTGGTCCTGCCATTGCTGGCGCGGGGCGTCGGGCCGGGGGACGAGGTGATCGTGCCGGCAAATACCTTCATCGCCACATGGCTCGCGGTGGCGCAGACCGGGGCCACGCCGGTGCCGGTCGATGCGGACGCCGCGACGATGAACATCGACGTCGGCGCCGTCGCCGCCGCGATCACGCCCCGGACCCGCGCCATCATGCCCGTCCACCTCTACGGCATGCCCGCCGACATGGCGCCGCTGGCGGACCTCGCCCGGGCGCATGATCTTCTGCTGGTCGAGGATGCGGCGCAGGCGCATGGGGCGGAGCTGGGCAATCGGCGTGCCGGGGGCCTTGGTCATGTCGCGGGCTTCAGCTTCTACCCGGGCAAGAACCTCGGAGCCTTCGGCGACGGCGGCGCCGTGGTCACCGACGATGCGGAAATGGCGGAGAAGGTGCGCCTCCTCGGCAACTACGGCGCGCGGGTGAAATACGAACACGAGGCCGCGGGCGGCAACTCCCGCCTCGATCCGCTGCAGGCGGCGTTCCTGTCGGTGAAGCTCGGCGCGCTCGACGGCTGGACCGCGCGGCGCCGCGAGATCGCGCGGGTCTATCTCGATGCGCTGGCGGGCCTGCCCGATCTGACCCTGCCGGCCGATGTGCCGGGCGCGTCGTCGGTCTGGCACCTCTTCGTCGTCCGCCATCCGCGCCGCGATGCCTTGCGCGCCGCCCTCGATGCGGCGGGCGTGCCGACGGCGCTCCACTACCCCGTCGCCAACCACCGCAGCGGGGCCTTTGCCGCCGACTTCGGGCATATGTCCTTTCCGGTGACCGAGGACATCTGCCGCACCTGCCTCAGCCTGCCAATCGGGCCGCATCTGTCGGTCGTCGACGCGCGTGAGATCGCCGGCCGCATCGCGCGGACGGTGAGAACCGTCTAGGCGGCGCAGATGCGCGCGGCCCGGAGGAGGACATGATGCAGACGCCCATCGAAGCACTGGACGCAGATACCCTGCAGGCCTTCGACACGCTGCTCGGGCAGGAGCGGTTCGATCTGGCGCTGAACGTCCTGGCGGAGGCGGTGACGAAGGTTGCCTTCGGGGAAAGGGCGACAGGCGGCCTTGCGATGCCGGACGCGGACCGCGCCTGCCGCCGCTTCGCGGAGGTGCTGGAGAGGAAGTATCCCCTGCCGAAGCCGTCGATCGGCTTCGACCGGGCGGCGAACATTTACCTCGCGACTGAGTTCTTCCAGTCGGGCGGGCATCGCAGGCTTCTGGAGGAGACGATCCGCGCACGTCCGCAGGAACGCCACGTCGTCGTCTTCAGCGGCCTGCTCGACCACAACACCGACTACAGCACCCGGATCATGGCGGAGGCCGGCGCGCTGGTGGTGCGGGCGGACGCCTCGCTCGGGCGGTTCGGCCTGCTCTTGTGGCTGCGCGAGAAGCTGGCCGCCTACGTGCCCCGGCGGATCTTCCTCTACACCCACCCGCAGGATGTGATCGCCCATATCGCGGTGCTGGCGGTCGAGGCGCGGATGGGCCCGCGGCTCTACCACGTGCGCCACGCCGATACGCGCCCCGCGCTGGGCGCCGACCTCGCGCAGGCGACGCATCTGGCGATCCGGCCGGAGCAGAAGGCGCGGCTTCTGGCCGACGGCCCCGATCTCTCGGTGCAGGTTTTGCCGCTCTGTGTCGGCGGCGGGTCGCGCCCCTCGTCGCGGCTGCTGGGAAGGCTCGCGTTCTGGAAGCGGCGGCCGTCGCTGGCCTCTGCGAAGTTCCTTTCGGCCACTTGCGGGCTGGCGATGAAGTTCGCCGAGGACGGCCCGCTCGCCTTCGGCGACGTCGTGGCCGGTGTCCTCGCGGCGCGGGGCGGCCGGCACGTCCATCTGGGCGAAGTGCCCAGGGCATTTCAAGACGCCGCCTGGAACCGGATCGAGGCGCGGGGCCTCGCGCGCGACCGCCTGATGTTCGCGGGCGAGGTCGAGGACGTGGCGGGCGAGCTGGCGACGCGTGGCGTCGATCTCTTCATCGGCTCCTTTCCCGTCGGCGGCGGCCTCAGCATGTGCGAGGCGGCCTTTGCGGGGGTGCCGGTGGCGCTGCACGACCCCGGCGCGGGCGAGGCGGATCGCTACGTTTCGGGACTGACCCATGCGCCACCGCGCCATCTGGTGTGGCGCGACGGCGACGCGCTGCGCGACCGCCTCAAAGGCGCGAAGAAGTCCGAGCTGCGGGTGATGGGGGCGTCCTCGCGCGCCTGGTACGAGGCCCGCCTCACCCCGGAGCGGTTCGCGCGGCGCCTCGACACGCTGCTGACGCTGACCGAGGTCGGCCGCCGGCCGCCCGCGCGGCCCGACCGCCATCCGGACCGCGCCGCCATGGTGGGGGCAATGTTCGAAGGCGAGGCCTACCTCGTCCGCCATCCGGATGTGAAAGCCGCCGGGATGGATCCGCTCGACCACTACCTGCGCTTCGGCGAGGCCGAGACGCGCAGCCCGATGTCGCTCTTCGACGCGCCGTTCTACCTGTCGCAATTGGGCGAGGGGGAGCGCCGGCGCGCCGCGCGCGCTCCCTTCACCCACTATCTGCTGCACGGCGAGGCGATGGGGCATCACCCTCACGCCTTCTTCGATCCGGCCTTCTGCGCGCTCTCGCTGGGAGACGCGGACGACGGCCGGTCCATGATCGCGCGCTACCTCGACGCGACGGCGACCGTCCGGCCGCACATGTTCTTCGACCCCGCCCACTACCTTCGCACGACGCCGATCACGCTGCCCGGCGGCGGCCTGCTGACGCATTTCATGACCGTCGGACTGGCAGCCGGCCTGAGCCCGCACCCCCTGATCGAGGTCGAGCGATTCGGTGCCAACGCGCGGGACAGGATCGCTGCGCTGTGCCGGTACCTGACCAAGGACGAGCCCGATCCGGGCGAGATCGCGCCGCACATCCTCTTCGATCCCCGCTGGTTCGCCGAAGCCCTCGGGCATTCGGCGCGCGGCGGGGCGGCCAACCTGCTCTGGACCTACATGATCTGCGGCAATCGCGGCGGCCGCGATCCGCATCCGCTGGTGCAGGCGGCGCATGTCGAGTGGACCCGCCCCGGCACGCTCGTCGCCGCGCAGCCGCTGCTGCTCGATCTGGCCGCCAACCGCGTCCGGGGCGACACGCATCCGTTGCTCAGCGTGGTGCATATGGCGGGGCAGGCGCCCTGGATGGTCGCGATGGGGCTCGACACGGTCGAATACTTCATGCGCTTCGGGACGGCGCACAATATCGACCCGCATCCCTGGTTCTCGTCGCAGTTCTACCTGCGCACCAGCCCCAGGCTCGCGCAGAGCGGGCTGGAACCGCTCAGCCACTACATTCGTGTCGGCGCGTCCGAGGGGCGCAGCCCCGCGCCGTTCTTCGACGGGCAGTTCTACGGCTCGACGTCAGTCCCGGCGGGATGCGATGTGCAGGGGCTGCTGCACTACGCCCGCTCGGGGGCGCGCCACTTCCGCCCGACGACGCCGCTCAACGAGGACGTGCGGAGCCTGACGATGCGGACCGCGCGCCGATTCTTCGAGCACGGCATCGCCGTCGACGCTGCCGACCTCCTGGCCGAAGCGCTGCACCCTGCCGAAGCCACCTCCCATCCGACCCTGCGAACCGAGACACGGGACCGCAACCCGGACTTCGCGCTGGCCGACGAACGCTCGACGGTCTTCGCCGCGGCCGAGGTGGAGGTGACGCGCCCGGCGGTCGTGGCGCAGCAGCATATCGCGCCCGTCTCCGGCCGCTACCCGACCCCGAAGGTCGAGACGGGCGTCTTCTCCGGCGCATTGGTGGTCGCGGGCAACGACGGGTTCGCCACGCGGGAGGGGGCCTGGTCCGACAGCGGGCTCGACGGATTCGACGGCACGGTGATGAGCGTCAAGGAGCACGGGGCCGTCGTCGCCGTCACCGGCGAGCGGGTGCTCTTGCGCCGTCACGGGCCGGAGGAGCCGATCGCCGAGGGCATCCTCGGGACCGGCACCTACAGCCACAATTACTTCCACTTCCTCGTCGAGGTGCTGCCCCGGATCATGCTGGCGGCCGGGCGGGCGCCCGAGGGCGTGCCGATCCTCGTCGACGGCGACATGCCGGCGCAGCATTTCCAGGCGCTCGGCCTGTTTCTGCCCGACCGGCCGATCCGGCGGCTGACGCGGCAGTTCAGCTACCGCGTCGGGCGCCTGCATGTCGCCACCATGCCATGCGTGGTGCATGACGCCCTCTCCTCCGCTCCGCTCGACGCGGTGCGCTATCATCCCGAGGCGCTGCGCCGGATCGCCGCCATCGTTGAGGGTCTGCCACGCCGCGCGTCGGGTCGCCGCCTGTTCCTGCGCCGCGACAGCCAGCGTCGACGGCTCGTCAACGCAGCGCAGATCGAGGCGGCGCTGGTGGCGGAGGGCTTCGAGGTCATCGACTGCGCGACGATGGGTTTCGCTGAGCAGATCCTCGCCATCGCGGAGGCCGACGTGATCGTCGCGCAGAGCGGCGCGCAGCTCGCGAACATCCTTTTCGCGCGGCCCGGCACGCTGGTCCTCGCCCTCTACTCCAACGTTCCGGGCACGAACTACTACCTCTGGTCGGGGCTGGGCGCGATCCTGGGGCTGCGGGTCGTCAATGTCGTCGGCTGGCGGATCGTCGGCTCGGCACCGGGCCGCGACTCGGCCCCGCACGAGAACTTCAGCGTGCGGGTCGACGCGATCCTGCCGCTGCTGCCGAAGACGGCGGAGCCGGAGGACGACCTCAGCCTGTCCGAGATGCTCGACCGTCTGTATGGGGCGAATGCCGAGGCGGACGTGATCACCGCGGCGTGGAACCTCATCGCCCACGCGACCCCGGCGGGCTTCGAGGAACGGCTCCTTCGGCTGCGCGACCACGTGGGCGAGCGTCTGGAGCGGGCAGACGAGTCCGAGTTGGGAAAGGCCATCGGTCACCCTTTCTTCGCCGACTTCAGCCGCAGTTTCAGGTCTGGCTACGTTGCCCTCCCGCCGCCGGAGGGCCCGGAGGCCGAGAGGGCGTCGCGGACGCGCGAGGCTTTCGGCGCGATGGCCCACGGGGAGAAGCTCACCGGGGCAGAGGCCCGCCGGACCCTGCTTCTGACGATTCTGCTCCTGAAAGCGCGCGATCTGCCCTTGATCGAGGAGCTGCCGGCTCTGCCGGACGATGTGACCTCGCGCTATCTCGGGTGGCTCGCCACGCCGCCGTTCCTCTTTCGGGCCGGCGACGACGCGGCGCAGGGGGCCTTCGTCGAGCGCCTGCTCGACTGGCTCGCCGACCCTCTGGCGCCGGATCTTCCCGATGGCCGCCGCATCGGCATCGCGCGGGTCGCGAAGGCCCTCGACCTGGGACAGCTTCTCGTGATGGACCAGCCGCTCCGGGGCATATCGCGGGCCCGCAACCGGGTGCTGGAGTATCTTGCCTGCCGCGACCTGCCGGCCATCAACGCCCCCGGCGACGCGGCGGCGGAAGGGCGGCGCATCCGCATCGGCATCATCTGCCGAACCTTCGCCAAGGGCCCGGACAGCGAGGCGATGGTCGCGATGTTCCATGCCTTCGATCGCACGCGCGTGGAGATCTTCGCCTATACCGTCGGGTTCATCGACCGGGTGGTGAAGGCGGACGTGGACTTCGACCAGCGGTTCGACGCGGCCATCGACCATCGCCGCCACCTGAACGCCGACCCGGTGCGCCTGCGCGAGCAACTGGCGGGGGACGGGCTCGACATCCTGCTTTACGCCAACGCGACGACCTACGGGATCGGGGCGCTCGATCTCGCCATGTATAGCCGCATCGCGCCGCTCCAGATCGTGCTCAACAGCCATGTCCCGATGTCGCTCGGCTTCCCGTCCTTCGACGGCTACCTGACCGGCGAAAGCGACGACCCCGCGCATGAGGTCGATCAGGCCGATTACGCCGAGCGCCTGCTGCGGGTGCCTGGCCCGGTGATCAACTACCTCGACACGCTCGCACCGCGCGATAAGGTCGTGCTGGACCGGGCGGCCATCGGCGTGGCGGACGACGATGTCGTCCTGATGAACGCGGGCTCGCTTGCCAAGCTGCGCCACGACTGCCTGCGCACGATGCTCCGCGCGTTGAACGAAGTGCCGCGCGGGCTTCTGGTGCTCGCGCCCTACAATCCCGGCTGGGTCTCGACGAGCCAGGCCTTCGCGTTCAACCGGCAGTTGCACGAGGCCGCGGCGGAGGTCGGCGCGCCGATGGACCGGATCCGCATCCTGGGCGAGATGAGCGTGGCGGAGGCCGAGAGCGCGCTGGCGCTCTGCGACGTCTACCTCAACCCTTATCCGCACGGCGGGGCGACGATGACGCATCTGGCGCTGGTCAACGGCAAGCCGCCCGTCACCCTGCGCCGCCGCAGCACCCGGTCCATCGACCAGTTCCTGACGGCCACGATGGGGTTCGACGAGCTTCTGGTGAGCGACGCGGACGAATATGTTGCGCTGGTGCGCGACCTCGGCCGCGACCCCGCGCGCCGGGCCGACCTTTCGGCACGGATGCTGGAGGCGGCGAAGAACCCCGGCTTCGTGCGCGACCCCGACTGGTCGCGGGCAATGCAGGCGGCGATCCTCGGAGCGTTCGAGGCCTTGCGGACCGCGCCCGGGGATGCGGCACCCGTGCCGGCCGATGCCGGTCCCGACACGGTATCGGCGCGCGAAGATGCGTCGAGGGAAAGCGAAGGAGCGCCATGAGCCAGGCGATCGACCCCGGGGCCCGCATCGGCGCCGACGTGACGCTCGGCCACTGCGTCCGCGTCCACGGCAACGTCGAGATCGGCGACGGCTGCGAGATCGGCGACTTCGCCATCCTCGGCCATCCCGGCCCGCGGCCCGAGGGGGGCGAGGCGGCGCCGCTCAGGCTCGGTGCGGGCGCGCGGGTGCGCTCGCATGCCGTCCTTTACGAGGGGTCGGACATCGGGCCGGGGCTCGAGACGGGGCACCACGTCGTGATCCGCGAAGGCGCGACGATCGGCGAGAACCTTCGCCTGGGCAATTTCTCCGACATCCAGGGCTCTTGCCGGATCGGCGATTTCGTGCGGATGCACGCCTATGCCCATATCGGCAAGGGCTCCGATATCGGTGACTTCGTCTGGCTCTTCTCGCTCACGACGCTGATGAACGACCCGCTGCCCCCGTCCCATATCGCCCTGCCGGTGCGAATCGGCGACATGGCCACGATCTGCGTCAACGCGCAGTGCATGCCCGGCGTCCAGATCGGGCGCGGCGCGCTGATCGCCTCGGGGGCCGTGGCCGCGGGCATCATCCCGCCCGGCGTGATCGTCACCGGCCCCAAGGGGCAGATCCGTGGGCGGGTGCGCTTCATGATGCACATGGCCAGCCGCACGCGGCACCCCTGGCACCGTCATTTCACCGACGCCTATCCCGAACGCGCCCGGGCCCGCATCGCGGCGCTGGGCGCCGAGATCGACGCGGAGGTCGGATGACGGGCCGGGGACGGCATCGCTCCGGCGGAGCCGAAGGCCGTCCGCGACAGGACGGCCGCGCGTTGTGGCCGCCCGTCGGCCGCTGTATGGGCTGGACCCGCCCCGGACCACTCTCGTCGAGGAATTTCGCATGGTGAACGAACCGAAAGTCAGCCAGCCGATCATCTTCGTCGGCGGCGCGCCCCGCTCCGGCACGACCGTGACGCATGCCCTGCTCTGCACGTCGTCCCGGACGAACAACTACCACCCCGAGATCAGCTACGTCACGCCGATCCTGTCCTCTTACGGAATTGGGATGGCGAGCTGGGAAGGACATACCAGGGCGTTCTTCGCGGAGCGCGAGCACTTCCGGCTTCACATCCAGGAAATTGCGGCCGGCGTGTTCGGCCATCTCAACCGCGTGTTTGGGATGCCGGAGATGCTTTGCGTCAAGGATCCGATGCTGACGCCGCATTTTCCCAGCGTGAACCGCATTCTGGTGGGGCGGGCCCGGTTCATCACCGTCGTGAGGCATCCCTACGACGTCGTCCGCTCGCGGCAAGAGGTTGCGGCAAAGAAGGGAACGGTCTTCGACGTGTTGGCCGTCGAGGCCGTTGCGGAAGAATATCTGAAGTTCTATCTTCATCTCGACAATCCCGGCCTCGCGCCAGTTCTCATGACCTTCCGGTACGAAGACCTTCTGGAGGAGGAGACCCTGCGGCGCCTGCGCGAGTTCACCGGCTTTCACGACCTCTCTCCAGACAACGTCTGGAATGTCGGCCGACAACGGGAGACGGGCGAGGTGCCGGCTGTCGCTGACGCCGCCACCCAGGACCCTTGGTATTCACCCAAATACGGCGGCGCCATCCAGATCGAGCGGCGCCTGAACCCTCTGGAGCCGCGCTATCGCCGGATTGCGGATCGCATCTGCGGCAATTTCATGGAACGGTTCAGCTATACGGCGAACGACTAGGGCGGGAACGATCCGAATGACCGACCGCCATGAAATCATCCTGTGCAGCACGCCGCGCAGCGGCTCGACGTTGCTGGCCGAGGCGATGGCCGCGACCCGGCTGCTCGGCTCCCCCGACGAGTTCTTCAATCACGACCAGAACAACAAGGGCGACAGCGACCGGACGATCATGGAGCAGACCTGGACGCGTGTCGGAGCCACCGGTTTTCTCGATTATTGCGACCGGCTGCATGACCGCTTCGGTTCGGAAAACGGCGTGCATTCGGTCAAGATGCATTTCATCCAGTTCAAGGGAGCGCTAGATCAGGGCTACTTCCGCCGCGACGTGCCGCGAAGCTACGTCTGGATCCGCCGCGTCGACAAGGCGGCGCAGGCCGCCTCCCTCGCCATCGCGATCAAGACGCAGAAGTGGAACAGCCGGATGGCGACCAGCATCGACGGCGACATCGAGATCCCGGACGAGCTTCTGGCGCGGTGCTACCGCAGCCTCGTGTTTGACGATCTGCGGTGGGACGCCCACTTCCGGATCTTCGGGATCGCTCCGCTCGACCTGACGTATGATGCCATCGTCGCGGACCTTCCCGGCTGCCTGCGGCGGATCGCGGCGGGGGCCGGGGTCGATCTTCCCGAAAGCGCTCTGACCGGCGTCCAGGATCGGATCAGCAGCACGAAGCAGTCCAGCGCCCTGAACGATCGGCTGATCGAGCGGTTGTCGAAGGCGCGCATCGAGGACTACGGACCGGGCGAGATCCTGCATGACACCGGTGTCCTGAACGGTTGACGCCGCTCAGAACACGACCGGATGCGTGGCGCCCGTGACGACGTTCACCAGACCCTCGGGCGCATGGGCGGAGGGCGCGACGAGGCACCAGCGCCACGGCGAGCAGGTGAGCGTGGCGACGGCCAGGCGTTCGGGGAAGCCGGGTTGCCAGCGGGGGTGGAAGCTCGGCTCGTACATCCAGTCGACGGCCTCGGCTGCCTTGTGGAGCGCCCGCATCTCCGCGTCGTTGGCCTGCGCCGGGCGGGCCGTCATCAGCCCCGCGATCTCGTAGCGGACCCGCGCCGTGACCGCGCCGCGATGCACCAGCACCCAGCCGCCGTCCATCTCCGCCAGCGTGTTCACCGCCAGCGCCATCGCCGCATCCGAGGAGCCCGTGCACCAGACGTTATGCTTGTCGTGGCCCATCGAGCAGGCTAGCGCGGTGTCGGGGTCACGCGGGCCGCAGCCGACCCAGAACATCCGCGAGACCGCCGCCTTGCCCGAGAAGCGGTCGACGATGGCGAACTTGGTGATGTTGCGGTCCGGGTCGCGCTGCACCGCGCCGCGCTGGACCGGAAGCTCGTAGGTCAGGAACTCGTCCGCCCAGTGGAAGGGGCGCAGGACGGCGGCGCTCATCGTCTTGCGGCCCGGTGCGGCGGCAATGGCGAAGTCGGCGGCGGCGAGCGGGCGGCCGATGTTGATCGTGTCGCGCGCCCAGTCCGGCCAGTCGATGCGCGGCACTTCGGGCAGGTAGGTCGGGCCATCGGAGACCTGCGCCCCGTTGGCCCAGACCTCGGCCACGTCGAACCGCGCGACGTCTGCCGTCAGCACGACGTCCGCGAAGCGCCCCGGCGACAGGCTGCCCACCCAGGGCGTGAGACGCATGTGGCGGGCCGGGTTGATCGTCGCCATCTGCACCGCCGTCTCGGGCGGCAGGCCCGCGGCGATGGCCATGCGCACGTTATGGTCGGTCGCCCCGAGCCGCAGCGTATCGGTGGCGCTTCGGTCGTCGGTGGTGACGGCGAGTTGGCTCCAGTCCTTCAGACCGCGTTCCAGCAGGCCGGTGATGATGTCGTGCATCGTATGCACCCGGATCTCAACAAAGAGACCATGGCGCAGCTTGTCCCAGGCTTCCTCGGGGGTCCAGGCTTCGTGGTCGGAGGCCATGCCGGCGGCCGCGAAGGCGTTGATGCGGGGGAGGTCGCGGATGCCGGCCGCGTGCCCCTCGACCACGCCGCGGCCCGCCAGCGTCGCCCCGATCATCGACCAGAGCCGGTCGTGGCCGGGGTTGTCCGCCTCCGTCACGCCGGGCCAGTCCATCACCTCGTCGAGCCCCGCGGTCATCGGCGAGGCGTGCAGGAAACGGGCTTGGTCCATGCCGTCGAGCCTCGCGCCATGCTCGTAGCCGGTGGGCGGCACGGCGGAGCCCGGAAGCGGGAAGATCTTGAGCGGCGATCCCGCGGCGCGGGCGGCCAGCCAGAAGTCCAGCGTGCGGCCCGGCACCACATTAGAGAACTCGTGGCTCGCCTCGCAGGTCCAGGTATTGCCGTGCGGCAGGACCAGTGCCGCCTCCCATTCCGGCGTGATGTGCGAGCTCTCGATGTGCTTGTGGACCTCACCGAGGCCGGGCACGGCGTCGAGGTGACTGCGGTCCGCTACCTGCATGGCTTCGCCCGGAAAGCTGCCGCGCGGCCCGGTGAAGGCGACGCGGCCACGGGCCATCGCCACCTCCGCGTCGTCCATCCAGGTGCCGGTGGCGGTATCGAGCAGGCGGCGCACCCGCAGCAGGACATCGGCGGGCGCGCGCCCGAGGGCGACCTGCACGAGATGCTTGCGGACCGCGACCTCGCCCTCCGCCGTGATGTCGCTCATGCCCGTACGCCGCGCCGGCGACGGGCGCGGCCCGCCCGCAGACCGGGCAAACGCCTTGTGCCGGGCCCGCGCCTGCGTGAAAGTCCGAGGCGATGGGTTGAGTCGCGGCCCCGGCACGGCGACCACGGCCCGCATCGTTTCGTTCCGGGGGAGACCACCATGAGACTGCACATCCTTTCCGTTGCCGCGCTGGCGCTCGCCGCGGCTGCCGGTGCCGCCGCCGCGCAGGAGACCTTCACCGTTTCGTGGTGGGGTTTCAACGGCGAGAAGCTCGACGCCAACATCATCCAGCCCTTTCAGGAGATCTGCGGCTGCGAGGTGGTATTCGAGACCGGCAACAACGCCGACCGCCTCAACAAGCTGGCGGTGCGCGGCGGGGCGGGCGTGGACGTCATCTTCCTGACCGACAGCTATTCGCAGGCCGGGATCGAGCAGGGCCTGTTCCAGCCGGTGGACCGGACGATGGTGCCCAATGTCGAGAAGCTCTACGACATCGCGCAGGCCCCGCAGGGCGAATACGGCCCGGCCTATTCCATCGGCCGCGTCTCCATCGTCTACGACGCCGAGAAGGTCGCGCCGATCACCTCCTGGGACGACCTCTGGCGCGAGGACCTGGCCGGCCAGGTCACCCTGCCGGGCATCACCACGACCGCCGGGCCGATGATGGTGCTGCGCGCCGGCATCCATGCCGGGGTGGACGCCTTCAAGGATCCCGACGCGGCCTTCGCGGCGCTGGAGGACCTGCGCCCCAACGTGGTCAAGAACTACAACACCGGGTCGGAGATGATAAACCTCATCTCCACCGGCGAGGCGACGGTCGCCGTGGCGCAGGACTTCACCTTCGGCTCCATGCAGGAGGCCGTCCCCTCCATCGTCGAGGCGGAGCTGACCGACGGGTCCATCGCCACGCTCAACACCATCAACATTCCCACCGGGGCGGCGAACGTCGAGTTGGCGCACAGGTTCATCGACTTCGTCCTGTCGACCGAGGTGCAGACGACCGAGGCGCAACAGGGCGTCGACGCGCCGGTCAACGCCGAGGTCGAGCTGACCGAGGAGGAGGCCGCGATCTGGACCTATGGCGCGGAGGAGATCGGGTCGCTGAACCGCGTCGACTACGCGCAACTCAACGCGGTCAAGACCGACTGGATCGACCGCTGGAACGAGATCTTCGGGCTCTGAGCGTGGTTTGGCACGCCATCGGGCGGCGCGCATGACCGCGCGGCGCCTCGGCTGGCTTCTGGCAGCGCCCGCGACGCTGGCCGTGGTGCTCCTGCTGGGCGTGCCGGTGGGCGACACCTTCTCGACGACCTTCGGCGGCGACGGTGTCTTCGCGCAGTATCAGGCCTTCTTCGGCAGCCGTTTCCGCCGCGCCGTCCTGATCCGCACGACGCAGATCGCGCTCATCACCACGATCCTGTCGCTCCTCATCGGCTTCGTCACCGCCTGGGTCGTCAGCCGCGCGCCGGGCCGCTGGAAGAGCGTGCTCATCATCGCCGCCGTCTTCCCGCTTTTGACCGGCGTGGTCGTGCGCAGCTTCGCATGGCTCGTGATCCTCGGCCGTGAGGGCATCGTCAACGAGACCCTGCTGGCCGTGGGCCTCACGTCGGAGCCGCTGACGCTGCTCTACACCAAGGGCGCGGTGATCGTGGCGATGGTCTATCTCTTCGTGCCGCTGATGATCCTGACGATCACCGGCGTGCTGGAGGGGATCGACGAGGACTACTTCGACGCCGCCGCCTCCCTCGGCGCCACGCCCTTCGCCCGCTTCTGGCAGATCGTGTTTCCGCTGGCGGTGCCCGGCCTGATCGTAGGCGCGGTGCTGGTCTTCACCGGCTCCTTCACCTCCTACGCCACGCCGCAGCTTCTGGGGGGCGAGAGTCAGATGATGATGGGCACGTTCCTCTACCAGCGCGCGATGGTGACCTTCGACTGGGTCGGGGCCTCGACGATCGCGGCGATCATGACGGTCGTCACCGTCGCCATCGTCTGGGCGATGAGCCGCGCCGCCCGCCGCCTGAACCCGGCCGCCACATGAGGCGCGTGCATCCCGTCCTGATCGGCTTCGCGGTCCTCGTGTTCGCGTTCCTCGTCGGGCCGCTCGTCATCATCATCGGCGCGTCCTTCTCGGACACGAACTTCCTGACGTTTCCGCCGCGCGGCCTGACGACGCGGTGGTACGAGAACATCTTCGCCGTCTCCGCCTTCACCCGCACGATGGGCACCAGCTTCACGCTGGCGTTGCTGGGCACGGTCCTGTCGCTCGCGGCGGGGATCCCTGCGGCCTATGCGCTCAACCGCTACCGGGTCGAGCTTCCGGCCTTCCTCTCCACCGTTTTCGTGCTGCCGATCCTGGTCCCCGAGATCGTGCTGGGCTTCTCGCTGATGAAGACCGTCACCACCGGCATGGGCGTGCCAATCTTCGCCTCGCTGGTGATCGGCCACGCGCTCCTCGTCCTGCCCTATTGCGTGCGCGTCGTCTCGGCCTCGCTCGCCTCCTTCGACTTCTCGATCGAGGAGGCCGCGGTCTCGCTGGGAGCCCCTCGCTGGCGCGCCTTCGTTTCGGTGGTCCTGCCCAACATCCGCGCCGGCGTGATCGCCGCCTTCATCCTCGCCTTCATCACCTCTATCAACGACGTCTCGATCTCGCTCTTCCTGACCGGGCCGGGCGTCTCGACCCTGCCGATCCAGCTCCTCGCCCACATGGAGCAGTTCTTCGACCCCACCATCGCCTCCGTCTCCGTGCTCCTCATGGGGGTGACGGTGGCGGTGATGGCGGTCGTCGAATGGACGCTCGGCCTCACGTTCCTCACGAAATAGACCCGCATGACCGTCTCCCTGACCCTTGAGAACATCGACGCCCACTACGGCGCCACGCAGGTGCTGGAGGATCTGTCGCTGCATGTGGCCGAGGGCGAGCTGGTGTCGCTGCTGGGCGCCTCCGGCTGCGGCAAGACGACGACGCTGCGGCTGGTGGCGGGGTTCCTGCGGGCCACGCGCGGATCGATCCGGCTTGGCGCGCAGGACCTGACGCGGCTGCCCGCGCACAAGCGCAATATCGGGCTGGTGTTCCAGAACTACGCGCTGTTTCCGCATCTGTCGGTGCGCGACAACGTGGCCTTCGGATTGAAGCAGCGGGGCGTGGGCGGCGCGGCGCGGCGGCGGCAGGCTGACGAGATGCTGGCCCGCGTCGGCCTCGACCATCTGGCGGAGCGGATGCCCGGCGCGCTCTCGGGCGGGCAGAAGCAGCGGGTGGCGCTGGCCCGGGCCCTCGTCATCGACCCGCCGCTCCTGATGTTCGACGAGCCGCTGTCGAACCTCGACGCCAAGCTGCGCGTCGACATGCGGGTGGAGATCCGGCGGCTGCAACGCGTGGGCGGCCGCACCGCGCTCTACGTGACGCACGATCAGGAGGAAGCCTTCTCGATCTCCGACCGCGTCGCCATCATGCACGCCGGTCGCATCCTGCAGCTCGACGCGCCGGAGCGGCTTTATTCCCGCCCCGCGAACCGCTTCGTCGCCGACTTCGTGGGCTTCGAGAACGTCCTTGCGATGCGCGCCGTGGTCGAGGCGGGCGACGCGGTGCGCGCGCGGATGAACGGCGGCGCGACGCTGGACCTGCCGAAGGCGGATTACACGCTCCCCGCCCGCGACTTCCTCTTCGCGGCGCGCGCCGACGGCCTGACGGTCGCGCGGCAGGGCCACGGCATCCCGGCGAAGCTCGGCCTGCGGACCTATCTGGGCCGCGCTTACCAATATCGTTGCGAGACGGCAGCAGGCGAGATCGTCGCCAACGGCCCGCTGTCGGACCCGCTGGAGCCGGGCACGCAGGCCGTTCTGATTCCGCAGGCCGACCAGTGCTGCCTGCTGCCCCTCGAATGAAGATGCCGCCGGCGACGACGCTTGGCAACGCGCGGATTCTTCCCGTCGAGGGTGCCGAGATCGCGCAGGGCTGGCTGCGGGTGGAGGGCGAGACGATCGCTGCGATGGGTGCGGGCGACTCGCCAGGCCCCTTCGAGGACATGGGCGGCGACCTGCTGATGCCGGGCATGGTCAACGCCCATTGCCATATGGCGATGACGCTGTTTCGGGGCCTGGGGGAGGACGTGGACGACCGCCTCTACCGCTACATCCTGCCGCTGGAGCGCGATTGCGTGACGGCCGACGCGGTGCGGGTGGGGTCGCGGCTGGCAGCGCTGGAGATGATCCGGGGCGGAGTGACGACCGTCGCCGACATGTATTATTTCGAGGCCGAGGTGGGCCGGGTCTGCGCCGAAGCCGGGATGCGCGGCGTGGTGGGTCAGACGCTCGGCGACTTCGCGGCCCCCGACCACGGCAGCTTCGACGCGGGGTTCGCGCTGGCCGACGCGCTGGTCGCGGAATTTGCCGGACACCCCCTCGTCACGCCCTCCATCGCGCCGCATGCGCCCTATTCCACCGGCGCGGACGTGATGGCCCGCGTCGCCGGCTGGGCCGATGCCAACCCTGTGGCCCGCGTCCAGATGCATCTGGCGGAGAGCGACCTCGAGATGCGCTGGTGCGCCGAGACCCACGGCGCGCGGCCCGTCGAGGTGGTGGCGCGCGCGGGGCTGCTCCGGCAGGGGTTGATCGCGGCGCATTGCCTGCATGTCGACGAAGGCGAGGCCGCGCGGATGGCCGAGGCGGGCGTCGGCGTGGCGCACAACGCGCGCTCCAACGGCAAGGCGGGGCGCGGCATCGCACCGGTCGCCATGATGCGCGCGGCGGGGGTGCCGGTGGGGCTGGCCAGCGACGGCGCGATGAGTGGCAACACGCTGGACATCTTCGCGCAGATGGCCCCGGCCTCGATGTTCCAGAGCCTCGCCGCGCACCGCCGCTCGCCGGTGACTGCAAGCGAGATCGTGGAGATGGCGACGCTGGGCGGCGCGCGCGTCCTCGGCATGGCCAACCGCATCGGCTCGCTCGTCCCCGGCAAGCAGGCCGACATCCTCCGCCTGCGGCTCGACGACCCGCGCGTGCAGCCGGTCTGGGACGTGCATTCGGCGCTGGTCTTCGCGCTGAACGCCACGGATGTCGTCGCCACCATGGTCGCGGGCCGCTGGCTGATGCGCGACCGGCAGGTCGAGACGCTGGAAGCGGCGCGGGTCGTCGCCGACGCAAGACAGGTGGCGCAGACCTTCGGCGCCCACATCGCGGCGCGCGCGCCTTGAGCACGGGCGACGTCCCCGCCCTTGTCGGTGCCACCTTCGGCGCCCGCTCGCCTGTTTCGCATCCCCTCCGCCTCGACCGGCCCATAGGTTGCGGACGACTGCCGCGCCCGAACCCGCCTGCGCGGCGACCTTGCCTTGGGCGTCCCCACCCCTTGAAGGGGCGGAGAGCGGCAACCGGTCTCTCCTTCAGCGCGGCCACGGCAGCTAGATTGCCCCGATGCGATTTGAAGCGATGCGGGTCCGGGGTGCCAGGCGGTGGGACCGCAACACGCCCACCGTCACTGTCCATGTCACGCCCGAGTCGAAGCGTCTCGTCGGGCGGAAGACAACGAACACGGATGCCGGTCGCGTCTCCGACACGCTCGAGACCGCCCGCCGCTCGTCCGAAAAGAGGCATGGGCCACGGATCGCCCAGCCCCGGACGCCGTGGCGCCGATGACCATCGACATCAACTACAGGCCTCGTCATAAACACGGCGGTCCGCGGTCGCCGGTTCGTTGGGTGCTTCGATGGCGTAACCACTGTCGCGGCTGGAAACGGCTTTAGGCGGTTGCGCGGCCCCCCGGCGGGACATAGGACGCACGGCGGGAAGCGGGCTCGGCCGCGACATCGCGCATCCAGGCCAGAGGATCGGGGCAGGACATCATGACGACACGCAAGGGCATCATCCTGGCCGGCGGCTCCGGCACGCGGCTCTATCCGGTGACGATCGGCGTCTCCAAGCAGCTCCTGCCGATCTACGACAAGCCGATGGTGTATTACCCGCTGAGCGTCCTGATGCTGGCGGGCATCCGCGAGATCGCCGTCATCACTACGCCGCAGGATGCCGACCAGTTCCGCCGCACGCTGGGCGACGGATCTCAATGGGGCGTCTCGCTCACCTACATCGAGCAGCCCTCCCCCGACGGGCTGGCGCAGGCCTATATCCTGGCGGAAGATTTCCTCCACGGGGCGCCTTCCGCGATGGTGCTGGGCGACAACATATTCTTCGGCCACGGCCTGCCGGAAATCCTGCAGGAGGCCGACGCCCGTACTTCGGGCGGGACCGTCTTCGGCTACCAGGTGGCCGACCCGGAGCGCTACGGCGTGGTCGATTTCGACGCGGACGGCACCGTCCGCTCGATCATCGAGAAGCCCGAGAAACCCGCCTCGAACTTCGCCGTGACCGGGCTCTACTTCCTCGACGCCGAGGCCCCCACCAAGGCGCGAGAGGTGACGCCCTCGGCACGCGGCGAGCTCGAGATCACGACGCTCCTCGAGATGTACCTGGCCGAGGGGTCGCTGACGGTGAAGCGGATGGGACGCGGCTACGCCTGGCTCGACACCGGCACCCACGGCAGCCTGCTCGACGCGGGCAACTTCGTGCGCACGCTCGAGACCCGGCAGGGGATGCAGACCGGCAGCCCCGAGGAGATCGCCTTCGCGCAGGGCTGGATCGACCGCGACGGGCTCTCCGCGATGGCGGACCGCTATGCCAAGAACAAGTACGGCGCCTATCTCAAGCGGCTGTTGTGAGGGCGCAGGGGTGACGACGCGGCCCTCCATCCTCATCACCGGCGGCGCAGGCTTCATCGGGTCACGCCTCGCCGCCGAGCTGTCGGGCGAAGCGCGGGTCACGGTCTTCGACAACTTCCACCTCCAGGTCCACGACGGCAACCCGGACGGCCGCGACCTGCTGGCGGCGCATGACGTGGCCGTCGTGGAGGGCGACATCCGCGACGCGGGTGCGGTGTCCGCCGCTGTCGCCGGCGCCGCGCCCGACATCGTCTACCACCTCGCCGCCGAGACCGGCACCGGGCAGTCCTTCGACCTGCTCACGCGCTACACCGACGTGAATGTCATGGGCACCGCGCATCTGATCGCCGCGATCCGTGCTGCCGAGCGCCCGGTGGCCCGTGTCATCCTCGCCGGGTCGCGGTCGGTCTATGGCGAGGGAGCCTGCATCGACGCCGAGGGGCGCCCGGCGGTGGCGGTCGAGCGGACGGAAGCCGACCTCGCCGCCGGCGATTTCGCCCCGAAGGACGCGGGCGGGCGGGCGCTGACGCCGGTGCCGACCCGCGCCGCCACCTGCCCGGTCGCGCCCGCCTCGATCTACGCCTCGACCAAGCTGATGCAGGAGTACCTGCTGGGCCAGGCCTTCTGGGGGACCGGCACCGCGGTCGGCATCCTGCGGCTGCAAAACGTCTACGGGCCGGGGCAGAGCCTCAACAATCCCTATACCGGCGTGCTGTCGATCTTCACCCGGCAGATCGCCGAGGGGAAGACGCTCGCGATCTACGAGGACGGCGAGATCACTCGGGATTTCGTGCTGGTGGCGGATGTCGTGGAGGCCTTCGCAGCCATGGGCCGGGCGGCGGAGATGCCGCGCGTCGTGCTCGATATCGGTTCGGGCGAGGCCGCGACGATCCACGATGTCGCGCGCCGGCTGCTGGCGCTGATGGGGGACGACGCCGACCGCACGCGGGTCACCGGGGCCTTCCGGCCGGGCGACATCCGCCACGCAGTCGCCGACATCTCCGAGGCCCGCGCGCACCTCGGCTGGACCCCGCGCCATGACCTCGAGGCAGGGCTGGCGCAGCTCGTGGACTGGTCGCGGGGCCGGATGTCCCCTCCGGTCGGTTCATGTTGAGGAAATTGGCGTCGATGCAATGCGAACGCCTCAACTTGCAATGTGACCCTGCCGCCGGGCGCGACTATCTTCAGCGGCGACGGATCTACGGACCTTCGACGGCGCAACTGGTCGGGAGCAGAAAACGCTCGCGACGAAAAAGTTCTGGAAGAAGGCGACAATGACCGATCGACAGGAGAAGCGCGAGAAGGGCGCGGTCGAGCTGCAGGAGGGCGTGCGCGAGATCGGCGGGCCGCGCGTGCCGCTGCCCTATATGCCCACCGGACCGGATTCCGGGCGTGGCCCCGCCGCCGTCGTCGGGCTCTACTCCTTTCCCAAAAGCGGCAATACTTGGCTCCGCGCGATCATCGCTTCAATCATCGGCCTCCCGCAGGCGCCGCAGATGATGCATCGCTACCTGACCGATACCCACTACGGCCGACCGGTGGAGCGCCCGTGGGCCTTTCAGGGCAGGCACTGGTATTTCTACAAGTCGCATCACCGGCAGGTGATGTCGGCACATTCGGGACTGGCGTTTCCGACCGACCGCATCGTGCATATCAATCGGCACCCGCTGGACGTCTTCATGTCGTACCTGAACTTCGTCTCGAACAACGTCTCACCCAAGGCGGGGCAACACCTGCCGGTGAAATTCGACACCGTCGAGGATCTGAGTGCCGAGGACATGGAGACGCTGTTCTCGATCTTTCTGGAGCATGCCACGCTTTTTCCAAAGAACGTCGCTTTCGGCAGTGTCTTCGAGCACGCGGAGGCGTTCCGAACGCGGGCGAAGGAACGGGGCGACGTGATCGATCTGCGTTACGAGGATCTCTCGACGGATTTCGAGGGAGAAGTGCGCCGCATATGTGATTTCCTGGGGTTCAAGCGGGTCGATATGGCAAGGGCCTTCGTCGTCGCCGACCAGCGCACCAAACAGAACGGCAAGTTTTTCTGGAAGCGCCAGACGGAGACCTTCCGCAGCTACCTGACGGAAGAGCAGATCGCCCGCTTCGGCGACCGGCATGGGGAGGCAATGGCCGCGCTCGGCTATGGTGTCTGAGCGAGCCCCTGCGCCAAAACCGTCCGGTCCCACCCTCTCCGCGTCCCCGCGCTCGGCCGCCGTCTACACCATCCTCGGCGATCTCCGCACGCTCGACCATGCGGCGCTCGCCATCTCGCGGCTGCGCGCGCAGGTGGACCGGATCGTCGTGGTGACCCCTGCGTCGACGCGCGTGCGGTTCGGGGCCGCGCTGGAGGAGCTGGGCGCGGACCGCGTGGTGGAGGGTGCCGACGACGGCGTCCTGTCGGGCTACCGCGCGGGTCTCGCCGCGCTGCGCCAGATGGCCGGCGATGCGCCCCTCGGCACCGTGGTCGTCACCGGTGCGCAGGTCTTCGGGCCGGTGCTGCGGGCGGAGGTCTGCGACCTCGCGCTGGACTCTTCGATCTTTGCGCTGGACGCGGCGGGGGTGCATTTGCTGGCGGCGAACTGGATCGACCCGACCCTCGATCCGCGGATCCGGCCGCGGCCCGGTGGCGGGCGGACGGCGGAGCTCGACTTCGCGGTCTTCTCTCCGGCATTGACCGCGCATCCGGCGTTCCTTGCTTTCTGGGAGGCTCCGGTCGTCGATGACGTGGCAAGCGCCGAGGCCTTCACCGCCATGCTGCATGCGGCGAACCTCGCCATCCGCTACGACCTGCCGGAGGGGTCGGGCGAGACGGCGCGCCCCGCCGTGTTCGAGGTCCACAAGACCCTGCGCGCGGGGGGGCACTGCCTGCCGGTGGCGGCCTTCCTGCTCGATCCCGTGCTCCACGACCTGAACGCCATCCTCCTGCGCGATGCGCTGGACGATCTGCGCCGCATCGACCCGCCGCTCTACGCCGCCGCCATCCGCTTCGTGACCCGGCACATGCAGCCGCGCGATTTCGCCACCGTGGCGGACCAGTACGAGATCTTCTCCGAGACCGCGGCGGGCGCGCCCGACCGCCCCCGCGCCTTCGGCCCGCCCGCCGTCTTCATCCACGCTTTCTATGCCACGATGATGCCGGAGTTCTGGTCACTGATCGTGCGGCTGCCGCGCGACCGCCACCTCTATCTCACGACGGCGAGCGCGGCCGACCGCGACGCCATCCGCACCTTCCTCGCGGAGCGCGGCGAGGTTCTGGGCGAGCATGCGCAGGGCGACATCGACATTCCGGCCCACGTCACCGCGACGGTTCGGGTGGTCGCGCAGAACCGCGGTCGCGACATGGCGTCGCTCTTCATCACCTGGCGCGACGTGGTGCTGTCGGGCCGCCACGAGGTCGCATTGCGGCTCCATTCCAAACGCACCCCGCAGGTCAGCCGGCAGGTGGGCGAGGGCTTCAAGGCGCATCTCTTCGACAACCTGGTGGCATCGCGCGGCTACGTCTCCAACCTGCTCGACCGGATGGAGGCGGAGCCGGACATCGGCCTCGTCATCCCGCCGCTCATCCACATCGGCCTCGGCACGCTGGGCCATTCGTGGTTCGCCAACAAGGCGGAACTGGGTCGGCTCTGCGAAAGGCTGGGCATCGACGTGCCGCTCGACGACCACACGCCGCTGGCGCCCAATGGCACGATGTATTGGTTCCGTTGCGACGCGCTCCGCCTGCTGTTCGAAACGGACTGGGCGTGGACGGACTACAACGAGGAGCCCAACCACATCGACGGCGGGCTGGCGCATGTGCAGGAGCGGCTGATCGGCTACGCCGCACAGGACCGGGGCTTCCGGATCCTGCAGGTCATGGCCCCCGGCCCGGCGGCGCGCGGCTATGCGCGGCTCGAATACAAGCTGGCGCAACTGGCTTCGCAGCTCGCGACCGGCAGCATCTGGCAGCAGCGCGAGCAGCTGCGCGGGGGGGCCAACGCGAGCTTCCGACTGACGCTCTACCGCAAGCTCGTCAACCTCTATGCGCGCCTCATCGTCCGCCATCCCGGCGTGCATCGCTACATCGCGCCCACGGCGCACCAGATCGCCCGGCTTCTGGGCGCGGGCACGCGGTGACCGAGGGCGGCGCCCTGCGGATCGCCGTCGTCGCCCCGGCCTTCTTCGGCTACCCCGAGCGGATCGCGGAGGCGCTCCGCGCGCGAGGCAACGCGGCGGTCTGGCACGACGAGCGACTGTCGAACCGGGTCATGGCCAAGCTCGCCCTGCGACTGGCGCCCGCAGCGGCCGCCGGCCACGCCCTGCGCCGGCATCACGCCGCGCTGACGGACGCCATCGTTGCATCGGGGGCGACGCATGCGCTGCTGATCTCGCCGCAGGCCTTTCCGGCCGCCGAGATGGCGCGGCTGCGCGCCGCCGGGGTGCGCGTCACGCTCTACCTCTGGGACAGCCTCGGCAACCGCGCCAACATCCGCCGCCTGTTGGCCGGGGCGGACCGCACCGCAAGCTTCGACCCGGCGGATTGCGCGCGCCACGGGCTGACCCACCTGCCGCTCTTCGGGCTGGCCCCTGACACGCCGCCGGGGGAGGACGCGCCCTATGTCCTCCCCAAGGACAGCCCGCGCCCGACCGATTTCCTGTTCTGCGCCACGCTGCACAGCACGCGGCCCCGCTGGCTGCACCGCATCACCGGAATCGCGGCGCGGCGCGGCTGGCGGCTCGAGACGATGGGCTTTTACCACTCGCGCCCCCTCTGGCTGATCCGCAACGCCGCCGCGCCGCACCTCTGGCCGCAAATGCGCCGCCTGCAGACCACGCCCTTCGCCGCCGCCGAGGTGGCGCAGGCGATGGCCCGCGCGCGCGTCGTCATCGACGTGCCGCATCCGCGCCAGTCAGGGTTGCCGATGCGAGTGTTCGAGGCGCTGTCGGCGGGGGCGACGGTGCTCTCCACCGGGGCGCACGGAGCCGAAGGATTGCCCGACGGGTTGCGCCACCGCGTCCTGTCGCTGCCCGACGCGGGCCGCACGGAAGCCCTCATGGAAGCGGCGTTGCGGACAGTGCCGGCGACGCTTTCGGTCGAGGACCGCGAGGCGATCTCCATCGGTCGCTTCGCCGCCCGGCTCGAGGCGTTGATGCGGGAGGCGTGAGCCCGGCTCAGGCGCGGGGCTGATCGCGCTTCTCGAGAAAGACGGAGCGGCGGCCGAAGGCGGCGGCGGCGGTCGGCCAGAGCCGCTCGATCAGGTGGTAGACCGTGCCGTCGTCGCCGATGGGCTCGTTCGGCCATGGGAAATCCGGCGGAAAGAGGCGCGTCATCTCGGTCACGACGCTTCCGCGCGTCCAGAACATGTTGCCGATGGGAAAGAGCAACGGACGTTCGGGCAGCGGCCCCGGAAGCCCGGCGACCCGGTCCAGCAGGCGGCGCGCCCCGACCCAGCCGGAGGTGTAGGGATCGAAGGCTCCGACGAGGCCCGCATCCGGCTCTGCCATGAGGTCGGGGGCCTGCGACAGGCGCGTCGCGTCGCCCAGCAGGATCGTCATCAGGAACCGGCGCCAGATGTCGCCCGAGGGCGAGGTGCCGATGGCCTTCTTCTGGTGCACATGCGCCCAGACGCCGTCGTCGGCCACCTTGCGCCCCTCGGCATCGGGCCAGAAAAGGCGCAGGAACGGCAGGATGTCGCGCCCACGGTTCTCCATGACCAGAACGTCACCCGACAGCTTCGCCGCCGCGAGATGGGTTCTCGCGATCCCGGCCTTGGCTTCCGTATCCGTGGTCACGACGATGCGGCGGGCCTCGCGGTAGGCGCGGTAGGCGCAGAGGTCCTCCGCCAGATCCTCGAGGTGGTGGGCGTGGAGGTGGATGGCGAAGTCGGGCACCGGCGCGCCGGCCGGGCGGAACGCGAAAGGCTCGACCGAAAGGTGGCAATGCACCCAATGGTCGGAAGCCGCGATCTCGGCGCGCGCGGCGTCGGCGGAGGGCCAGACCATGCGCCGCCCGAGGCTCCAGACCTTGCGCCGGGCGCGGGCGCGGTCGGCGGCATGGCCGGGATGGGTGGAGAAGAGGAGAGGGACGTCGAAATCGCCATCACCGTCGATTTCGGCCGGAGCGCTCCGCGACGCCGCCAGCCGCGCCCGCAGCGCCACGTCGATGGATCCGAACATATCGGGCGGAGGGGGCCGGACCGTGCCGCTCTCCCCGGCGGACTTGCGCGGCAGCCCCAGCAGTCGGTCCACGGCGGCGGGCAGGTCGCCATAGGGCACCAGATGCAGCAGGTCGACGCCAGCGTGGCGCGCGTCCGACAGGCCGGTGGCCCCCTCGAAGGCGACGACGTGGCAACCTTCGGCCACCGCGTCGAAGGCGGCGGTGGCCAGCGGGTCGAGCCGTGCCGGCAGAAACAGCGCGTCCGCGGCCTGCAGCGCGTCGCTTCGGGCGGGGCCGTCGGGGAGGATGTGCAGGGTGCTGCCCGGCCGGTCGCCGCCGACCTCGCGCAGGTGACGGTCGATCCAGAGGCCGAAGTCCGGATCCTCGTGGTCGAACCCGTCCCCGACCCAGAGGAACAGGGCATCCGGGTCGCGCGCGCATGCGGTCTGGGCCGCCATGACGAAGAGGTCCGTGCCGCTGCGCCAATGGGCCGTGCCCGTTCCGACGATCAATCGACGCCCGCCTATATCGGTGTTCAGCCGATGCGAGAGCCGGGCGCGCGCGGCGCGCAGGTCGTCGGCACCGACCCCGCCTGCGCGCAGGTCGGCGGGGGGCGCGATCAGCGTGTCGCGGTCGAGATCCTGCCCCTGATCCGCCAGGATCCCCGCCCAGGAGGCGCGCAGGTGCCCGGACGGGAAGACCAGCAGGTCGGCGAAGAGCGCGGAGAAGAGCGCGCGGTGGCGGGGCCGCGTGTCGTCGCTGTCCTCGGTGGCGTAGACGGCGAGGGGAATGTCGCGGGCGACCAGGGGCCGCAGCGCCCCGAACGCGCCGACCGAGACGAGGATGGCGAAGGACAGCCGGCCCAGCACTTCGGGCGGCAGGGCCCCGAGGTCCTCGGACAGGTGTTCGGTCACGGCTAGGGTGCAGGCGACCTCGCGGAACGCCTCCAGCAGGGGGCCGGAGCGCTCCGCGAGGATCGTCACGTCATGCGTCGCCGCCGCCTGCCGCGCCAGCGCGAGGGCGACGCCCGCGGCCCCGGAGGCGGTGAGCGCAGGCAGCACGATGAGGCAACCCGGACGGCGACCGTCGCGCCGCATGGCCCCCTCCGTCAGCCCCTCGCGCAGGCGGCGAAGGGTCACCCGCCCTTCGTCCCTGCCGTGGAGCAGGTAGTGGACGAACGGATGGATACCGGAGATGGCCACATCGGGATAGATTTCGAGGTAATGCGCCGCGCTGAAGTCGGAGACACACCGGTCGATGGGATCGCCGCGCGCGATCAGCCCGTAGAGCAGCCTGCCGGTGCCGGGGGTTTTAGCATCGTAGAGCCCTTCGATCCGCGGATGCCGGACGAGGGCGCGCAGGCGGGCCTCGAGGTCGGGCCGCCGCAGGCGCATCCAGGCATATCCGGCGGCGGTCGCGATACCGTCGAGGCGGGCAGGGCGGCCACCAGGCCGTTCCTCCGGCTGCGGGGCACCGGCGAGGATCTCGCGCCGCACGTCGTCGAGCGAACTAGCCATGCCGACCGGCCGGCACGTCCGAGGGATCCGCGGGGCCGGGAACGTGCCAAGCCGGCATCCGATCGCCCGCACCCGGTTGTCCGGGCCGGCGCGTCACGAGTTCATCAGTGTCTTGTTGTGACGGTAGAGCAGCAGGAACCCGAAGACGCCGCAGACCATCGACACTCCGACGATATAGGCCACGGAGACGTAGCTCGCGTCGTAGGTCACGAAGATGCCGTCCCGGGTCAGGCCGACGACCTGCAGCACAGGGTTGAACCACAGGTAGTCGCGCGCGAAACTCGGCATCGCCTCGAAGGTGAAGAAGACGCCCGAAATCAGGAACATCGGCCGGGTGACGATGCCCCAGACCCGCTCCCACACGCCGAAGGTGTTGATCAGGTAGCAGTTGAGCGCGCCGATGCCGAGGCCGAGCCCCGCCGCCAGCGTCAGCGCGAGCAACAGCACCGGCAGGTCGATGACCGATCGCAGGTCGAAGATGACGTGGATGCCCGTGACGACGACGGCGAAGACCATCACCTGCGTCAACGTCTCGAGCAGGAGGCGCGCGACGATGGCGTCCATGAAGGTCACCGCCGGATAGGCCAGCAGCGGCCGCGAGAACCGGATCGAGGTCGATACCTTGTTGGAGACGCCCTGATAGAGGGCGAAGGGCAGGTAGCCGGAGGCGTAGAACAGCGGGAAGTTGCCGCCGACCGCCGGTGTGCGCAGCAGCAGCGAGAAGCCGAAGGAGAGGACGACGATCACGCCCACCGGCTCCAGGATGGCCCAGAGGTAGCCGCCGGCGGAGCGGCCGTAGCTCGTCGACATCTCGCGCAGCATGAGGGCCAGAATCGTCCGCGCGCTCTTGTGGCGCCGGGCGCGCAGGCCGTCGGGGATAAGCTCCATGCCGTCCTTGTCCAGTCCTGCGCCGCATGCCCGCCCGCCCGAGCGGAAGGCTGGCGCAGCGGGCGCTTCTCGAATACCAGTCCATCTTGCAGCACGCCCGTGTGCAAGACCAGAGGCCCGCTTGACACAGAACCTTTCCCAGACGGAAGCCGCCGAGGCGGCCCGACGTGCCGACTGGCAAAAGAAGAAGGCCGAACGGCAGGCCACGGTCGGGGCCGACGCCCGGATCGCGGCGGCGGTGCGCCCGCCCGCGGGCCCCGCGACGCTGCGCTCCCGGCACCGCATGGCGATCGTCTGCCTCGTCGCGACGGTGCTCCTGCCGACGCTGGCCGCGATCGTCTACCTCTATGCATTCGCCGTCGATCAATATGCCTCCAAGGTCGGCTTCTCGGTCCGCAAGGAGGAGAGCAGCAGCGCGGTCGAGCTTCTGGGCGGCCTCAGCGCGATTTCGGGCTCCAGCTCGTCGGACACCGACATCCTCTACGAATACCTGCAGAGCCAGGAGCTGGTGCGCATGGTCGACGAGACGCTCGACCTGCGGGCGCTCTATTCGGCACCGTCGGGCGATCCGGTCTTCACCTTCGATACCGACGGGACGATCGAGGATCTGGTCGACTACTGGCGGCGGATGGTCTCCGTGGGCTACGATTCCGGGACCGGCCTGATCGAGCTGCAGGTCTTGGCCTTCACCCCCGAGGACGCCAAGGCCATCGCCGACCTCACCTTCTCGCTCAGCTCCGACCTCATCAACGAACTGAGCCAGATCGCCCGCGACGACGGGACGCGGTATGCCCGCGAGGAGCTGGAGGTGGCGGTCGAGCGGCTGAAAGGCGCGCGCGAGGCGCTGACCGAGTTCCGCTCGCGCACCCAGATCGTCGATCCGACCGCCGACATCCAGGGGCAGATGGGCCTCGTCAACACGTTGCAGCAACAACTGGCCGACGCGCTGATCGAGAGCGACCTGCTGATCGCAAACGGCATCCGCGAGGGCGACCCGCGCAGCGAGCAGATCGGCCGCCGCATCGAGGTCATCCAGGGCCGGATCCTGGGGGAGCGCCGCAAGCTCGGGGCGGGCGGCACCAGCCCTTCGGGCGAGGAATATGCGACGCTCTTCTCGGAGTTCGAGCGTCTTTCCGTGGACCGGGAGTTTGCCGAGACCGCCTATACCGCCGCCCTCTCGACGCTGGACGTGGCCCTGGCCGACGCACAGCGCAAGAGCCGCTACCTCGCGGCCTTCATCAAGCCGACGCTGGCGGAGCGGGCGGAATACCCGCGCCGCGCGCTCCTCGCCGCCCTGGTCGCGCTCTTCTCGTTCATGGGATGGGCCATCGTGATGCTGGTCTGGTACAGCGTCCGGGACCGCCGCTGACGCCGCCGCCATGATCCGGCTCGAGAACCTGACCAAGATCTACCACGCGCGCGGCCTGCCGCATGTGGTGGCCAGCGGCATGAACGCGGTCTTTCCCACCGGCGTCTCCGTCGCCCTGCTCGGGCGCAACGGTGCGGGCAAGTCGAGCCTCCTGCGGATGATCGCGGGCAGCATGGACCCGACCTCGGGCCGCATCGTCTCGGATGGCACGATCTCCTGGCCCGTGGGGTTCGCGGGATCGTTCCACCCGGACCTGACGGGATTGCAGAACGTCCGTTTCATCGGCCGCGTCTACGGCGTCGATACCGACGTCCTCACCGACTTCGTGCAGGATTTCGCGGAGCTCGGGCATCACTTCCGGATGCCGACGCGGACCTATTCGTCGGGCATGAAGTCGCGCCTCGCCTTTGGCCTGTCGATGGGCATCCGCTTCGACACCTATCTCGTCGACGAGGTCACGAGCGTCGGCGACGCGGCCTTCCGTCGCAAGAGCGAGATCGTCTTCAAGGCGCGGATGGAGGGCTCCGGCGCGATCCTCGTGTCGCACAGCACCGAGATGCTGCGCCGCAACTGCACCTCCGGCGCGGTGGTCGAGAAGGGAAGTCTCTACTGGTACGACGATGTGGAGGAGGCCATTGCCCACCACGAGGAGATCATGGGCGGCGCCGGCCCGAAGGAGTGACGCGGCTCGTGGCGGAGTTGCGGCGGACAAGCGGGCCGACAGAACTGGGGGCCGGCGGACATGGGAAACCGTGCACGCGTCACCGGTTCGTCCGGCGCGATCCCCGGATCGCCGCCGCGACACCTGCCGCGACTTCTGGCCAGCGGGGCAGGGCGGCTCCGCGTGCCCGCGAGGCGGCGGACAGGCGGGCGTGGCTTTCGGCATCGGTCAGCAACTCGCGGAGCGCGGCGGCGAAGGCCTCGGCGTCGTCCGGAGGCACGAGATGCGCGGCCCCGCCGACGGTGTCGGGAACCGCGCCGGCATGGCAGGTCACGATGGGCAGGCCGCGCTGCATTGCCTCGCCGAAGACGATGCCATAGCCCTCGTAGCGGGTCGCCAGCGCGAAGATCGAGGCTTGCGCGTAGAGCGCGTCGAGCGCCGCCGCCCCCAGCGGGCCGGTGAAGGCCACGCGCGGTTGCAGGTCGAGCGCCTTGGTCTGCCGGCGCAGTGCCTCGGCCACCCGCGGATCGTGCGTGGCCCCGACGATGCGGGCCTGCCAGTCGAGGTCGCCGACCTGCGCCAGCGCCTGCAGCAGCACATCGTGGCCCTTGCGCTCCGCCAGGAGGCCCACGGCGAGGATCAGCGGCGGCGTCATCGGCGCGCGGGTGCGGGGGGCTTCGTCGAACCCCGGCGGCGCCACGATCAAGCGCTCCGGATCGACGGCGAAAAGGTCCACAAGCGTGCGGCCGGTATAGGCGCTCGGCACGACGATGCGGGTGGCGTGGGCGAGGGCGGCACGTTCGGCCGCGAGCAGCGCGGAGGCGCGGTCCGCGGGCAGCCCGGTTTCCAGTCCCAGGGGGTGGTGGATGACGGGGTAGAGCGGGGCTGGGATGCGGGCGAGCGCGTCCCCGCCAAGATGACCGGGGATGAAGCCATCGAGGATCAGCGGCACGCCGCCCGGCACCGCCCGGAGCAGGCGGAGCGTTTCGGCGACGTCGGCGGGAGCCGGATCGGGAAAGGCGTCGGGCAGGCAGAGGTATTCGACGTCATGGCCGAGGCCGCGCAGGGCATCGAGCAGTGCGCTCTCGTAGAGGAAACCGCCGGTGCGCCGGTGGCGGTCGCCCGGAATGGCGAAGACCGCCTTCACCGGGCGACCTGCTCGGCGGCGTAGACCCGCAGCACGGCGCGCTCGATCCGGGCCACGGCGGCGTAGCCCGCCGCTGACGTCGCGCCGACGAGGGCTATGGCGCTCCAGAGCGTCGTGTAGTCGGAGGTGGAGGCAGTCAGCGCCATCAGGGTGCCGATGCCGTTGCCGGTGGCGAGCCATTCCGCGGTCGTCACGGCGAGGACCGCGGCGGGTACGCCCATGCGTGCGGCGGCGAAGAACCCCGGCAGCATGGCGGGCAACCGCGCCGACAGCAGCGTGCGCCAGCGGCCCGCCGCGTAGCTGTCGAAGATGTCGATGACCGATCCCGGGGCCTGCCGCAGCCCGTGCAGGCAAGCGACGAGGGTGGGAAAGAAGATCATCACCGCGACGATGGCGATGGTGCCCGTGGCCCCCCGCCCGAGGGCCAGCACGAGGAGCGGCGCGGTCGTCACGATCGGCACCGACCGCAGCGCCACGGCGGCCGGCAACGCCGTCGACGACAGCCAGGGCGCGAGGACGATGGCGCAGGCGAGCCCCGCCCCGAGGATCAGGCCGGCGAGATAGCCGGGCACGGTGAAGGCCAGCGTTTCGGCCCAGGCGGCGAGCAGCGTGGCGCGCGCCGGGCTGTCGGTGGCAAGGAAGGCCAGCACGTCGGCGGGGCGCTTGGCGAAGAAGGGATTGAGCGCGAAAGCCTGCATCAGGCCGTGCCAGAGGAGGAGCGGCACGAGGATCAGGGCGGCGAGCGCGATGGCCCGGCGAAATGGCGTCGCGGTCTCCCGCCGCCCAGGTGCCGACAGCAGGAGGGCCGGCGCGGTGCCCGCCATGCGGCGGCCGAGCCGGCCGAGCGCCGCATAGGCGACGATGGAGACCGCGGCCGCCAGACTCGCCACCGTCCAGGTCGCATCGACGTCGAGCGCGCGCATCGCCCGGATCGTCAGGACGCCGAGGCCCCGCTCGGCCCCCGTGAACTCGCCGATCATCGCACCGAGGAAGGCGGCGGGTGCTGCGATGCGCAGGCCCGCGATCGCATAGGGCAGGGAGGCGACGGCGCGGACGTGGAGGAGTTGCGCGACGCGGCCCCGTCCATGCGAGGTCACCAGGTCGAGCCAGCTTTGCGGCACGGCGCGCAGGCCGACGAGAAGGGCGAGGAAGGTGGTGTAATAGACCGCCAGCGCCGCCAGCACGATCTGCGGCCCGTCGCCCGGGCCCAGGAGGATGCGCAGGATCGGGCCGGTGGCCACCAGCGGCAGGCAGAACACGAGAAGCGCCAGCGCCGCGACGAGCCGTTCGAGGCGCGGCAGGAGGATGACGGCGGCGGCGAGCAGGCAGGCGGCGAGGTTGCCCCAGAGGAACCCCCAGGCGGCGTTCTGCACCGTGACGGCGAGGGCCCGGGAGAGGAGGCCTGCGTTCTCCCACCCGTAGCGGAGGACGGCAACCGGCCCGGCGACGATGTAGCTGCCGGCATTCACGCGCGCGACGCCTTCCCAAGCGAGGAGAAGCACCGCGAGGCCCAGACCCCGTCCCGGCAGGGAAACGGGCGGCGATGCTGTCCGGGAGGTCACTGCGCGGCCAGGCTGCGGTCGGGCGCGCTGGCCTCCAGCGCGGCGGTCACCGACTGGACGAGATCGGCGAAGGCCGGGTCGTCGTCGGACCTCGGCCGGGCCAGGGGGATGGCGATGTCGGCCACGATGGTCGCGGGCCGGGGCGAGAGGACCACGACCCGGTCGGCGAGCGTCACCGCTTCGGTCACCGAATGCGTCACGAGGAGCGCCGTGGTGCCACGCGCCTGCCAGAGGGCGGGCAGGTCGCGGCCGAGGCGGCGGCGGGTCAGCTCGTCGACGGCGCCGAACGGCTCGTCGAGCAGCAGAAGCTCCGGATCGGCCACCAGACAGCGCGCGATGGCGGCGCGCTGCCGCATGCCGCCCGAGAGCTCGGCCGGGCGGCGCGCCTCGAACCCCGCGAGGCCGACGCGGCGGATCAGGTCGTCGACACGCGCGGGGTCCGCCGTCCGATGCGCGAGGGTGAGCGCCAGCGCGACGTTGCCCCGCAAGCTGCGCCAGGGCAGCAGCGCCGCATCCTGAAACGCGACGGCCAGCCCGGCACGGTGCCGCAGCGTATCCGGCGTCTCGGCGCCGATGCGGACCCGGCCGGTCGTCGGCTTGTCGAGCCCCGCGACAAGGCGGAGAAGGGTGGATTTGCCGCAGCCCGACGGCCCGACCAGCGCCGTGGTCCGCCCCGCCGCAAAGGTGATGTCCAGCGGCCCCAGAGCCGCGACGTCAGCCCCCTGGACTCCGAAAACCCGGGTGAGCCCGGTGCAGACGACATCGCGCCCTGCGTCGTCAGCCATCGATCTCATCGAGGATCGAGCGGTCCCACATGTCGGCGGTCACATCGCGGTCCAGCAGCGCCAGGGTCTCGATGTTCGCGGCCACCGTCTCGTCGGTGAACCAGCCGAAGCCCTGCGCGTCGGTCAGCTCCGAGAACATGAGCGGCACCTGCCGTTCGGCCTGCATGACCTGCGTCGGCAGGTCGAGGCCCGCATCCGGGAACATCTCTATCGTCAGGGCGGCGGCGGCGGCCGGGTCCGCCTGGTAGTCGGTCCAGCCCGCCACTTCGCCCCGCATCAGCGCGACGAGATCCTCGCGGCGATTGGCGAGGCTGTCGTCGGTGGCGATATAGGTCTGCGAATGGACGGCGTAGCCATGGTCGGCCATCAGCATCGTGACCGCCTCGATGCCCTGCACGGCCATGGCGACCGGCAGGTCGGTCGCCCAGCAGAGGAGGCAGTCGACCTGGCCCGCGACGAGGGGGGCGGCGTCGTACTGGGTGGGGACCACCTCGATGGCATCGATGTCCACGCCGTTGATCGTGCAGAGCGCCTGGAGGACCGGCATGTTGGCCAGCGCCATGCCGATGCGCTTGCCCTCCATGTCCCCGGGTGCGTTCACCGGGTCAGCGGGCAGCGAGGCGATGGCGAAGGGGTTCTTCTGCATCGCCACGCCGATGATGCGGAAGGGGGCGCCTTGCGCCACGGCAGCCGCGGTGTAGTCGGCGGCCGAGATGCCGACGAGCGCCGTGCCCGCCACCACCGGCGGCTCCACCGGCGCATTCGGGCCGCCGGGGTTGAGGGCGACATCCAGACCCCGGTCGGCCCAATACCCGCGCTGCCGCGCGATATAGCTGCCGCCGAACTGCACGGAATGGAGCCAGGAGAGCTGCAGCGCCACCTGCCGCGACTGCGCGAGGGCCGGACGCCCCGCGAGAGCGAGAGCGGCGGCGCCGGTTCCAAGAAGGGTTCGGCGGGTCAGGGCTGGGTGCATTCTCTGGACTCCCGGTTGTTTGGGTCTTGCCGCTTCGGGCGTTTCGGCCGTCCGCGAAGGGCTCATGATACGAGCATCGCACGCGGAGTGCATCCCGTGCGCCACAGATTGCCGCAGATTAACGTCGAGAGATGTGCCGAAGGTCGGACCCGGCAAGGCTCCCACCCCGGCGACCCCGCCGAGGAGGCCACGTCGGCCGCCGGTGGGGTCGGGACGCGCGATGCCCGGGACCGATGACCGGAGGCGCGGAGGGTCGTTGCCGGCTCGAAACCGGGCGCCAGGGCACCGCGTTCGATGAGCAGGGCGTTCGACCGAGGCGGGACGCGGACGTTGCGGCCGATCTTGGCACGGTCCTTCGCGGCGTGACCAGCGCCCGGAGGGTGATCCGCGGCTCGCGCCAGCCTTTGCAGCGAGCATCGCGGGTCCGGCCGCCTCGCCGCGTCAGGCCTGTCACCGGGCGAGTCGCGAAACGGACAATGGGACCGCAATCGATGTGGAGCGGCCGGGCCGGCCTGTCGGCAACCCGGTCTGCCTCATCGTCGCGTCGACGACCGGTGGACGACTGTCGGCAACCTTGTCACCGGGCGCCGTCTTCGGGGGCCTTCTGCTCTATTGCCGGAGGCCGACATTGTCGAGCGGACCGCTCCGGTCGCAGGACTGCGCCGCGAAAGCTTTCCCGCGGGGTTTCGACCCGAAAGTAGCGGCGCCCAGCTCGGCGATGGCGCCGATCGGGATCATCGACAGAGCGACGGAGAGACACATGCCGCAAATGCCGGATGCCGAATAAAGCATGAGACCGACGAGGAAGCCGTGATCCGCGTAGACGCTGAAGAGCACGGACGTCAGGCCGAATACGAGACCCGTGAGCAGATGGATTACGATCATTGCGACTCCTCCTCGGATTTCAAGAATGTGTTCAAATCCTTAAGGAAGCATTAAGCGGCAGGAAGACCCGGGCGTGACCGCCGGAGCCCGGGGAGCCGGGTGCCGACTGCCGGATCGCATGCCCTGCCGCGGACAGATACGTGACAGATACGTGACAGGGACGTTGTGCAGCGCGCATTCCAACGGCTTCCCATGCGATGCGACTGCCTGCATCGTGCCGCGACCATTCCGCTGGAAGCCCGGAAATCCCGGTCCATTCGATAAGATTGTCCCGAGTTTCTGCCCGCAAGGCGCATGCCAGCCGAAAAACGAAACCAATCCTGTTAACGAATCGTTACCTCGCATGCACCTTTGAAGCGTGCCCGCTCGGGCAAGACCTCAGATCCGTGGAGATTTCATGACCCCCAGACATCTCGCCATCGTTCTCGTCGCTTTCGGTATCGGCGCAATTCCGGCGGTTGCGCAGCAGGCTTCGGAGGCGGCTCAGACTGCCCAGCCAGCGGAGGGAGTGACGATCCTGTTCCCGACCGGCAGCGCCCGGGTGAACCGCGATCAGGATGACCGTCTCGACCAGGCCGCTCGGCTGTTCCGGGACGGCAACCCCGTCGTCATGATCGTGAGCGGGACGGCGGACACCGTGGGCGATCCGGAGGAGAACCTGGATCTGTCGATCGACCGGGCGCGCGCGGTGGCCGACGGACTGGTCGATCGCGGCATCCCGATCGAACGGTTGCAGGTGCTCGGCCAAGGCAACAGCGAATTGCCTGTGAAGACGGAGGATGAGGTTCCCAATGAAGCGAATCGTTCGGCCCAGATCACCTGGCGCTAGCGCATCCTGCGGCATTGTTACGGCGCTTGCGTTTCTCCTGCCAAATGCGGTTCTCGCGCAGAGCTACGCGAATGGCCAGGCTGCCTACGCACAGCGCGACTGGGCGGCAGCCGAGGTGCTGTGGCGCGACGAGGCAGAGGCCGGATCGGCGGGGGCGATGCTCGGCCTGGGAAACCTCTACGATTTCGGTTTGCTAGGCGAGACGGACCCGGAGCGGGCATTGGAGCTCTATCAGCGGGCGGCTGATCTGGGGCTCTCCGAGGCGGCCTTCAACGTCGCCGTCATGCACGATTCGGGTGTCGGCATTCCACGGGACACGGAGGCCGCGGCGGCCTGGTACTCCTTTGCCGCGCTCGCAGGGCATTCCCGGGCTGCCTACAACCTCGGCCAACTCTTCTCCGGCGGCACCGACGTGCCGCGGAACGACGCGCTGGCAGCGTTCTGGCTCGCCCGCGCTTCCGTCGCGATTCCATCGGCGCGTGCCGCCCTTGCCGACCTGCCGCCGTTCGGGCTCCAGGTCGATGCCCCGTCGACGCCGACGCCACTGGCCATGCAGGTCTTCACCCCCCCGACGGGGCCGCAGGCCCGGATGGCGTGGGTCGATGGCGCGTCGCCCCAGAATGCCCGCTACCGCGTCGATCTGATCCGGATGAGCCCCGAGGGCGCGTTTCGTGTCGCCAGCGGCGAGACGACCGGGTCCGCCATCGCCGTCGATCTCCCGGCCGCCGAGAGCGGGATGGTCTGGCGCGTGGCGCAGGTCGCCGGACCGGCCTACGCCGCCTCGGAGTGGCAGACCGCCGCCGGTGGGGCCCTGGCGGAACAGCCGATCGGCAGCATCCGGTTCGAGTTCGCAGACGATGACCGGCGGGCGCAGGGGCTGGCGTTCCGTATGGGCGGCGCGATGGCCCGGTTCGGCGCGATCGTCGAATACGTACCGACGGAGGGCGAGGCCGTCGCCGGTGGCGTCACCTATGGCTTCGCGCAGGATGCGGACTTGGCGGAGGATGTCTCCGCCTTCCTGCCCGGCGAGGGTCCGGACGCGTCGGTTCTGGTGTCCGGGCCGCAGTCGGTTCCGGGCGAGGTGCGCGTCACGCTCGCCTTCGAGGATGCGGATCCCTAAAGCGGTTTGTCATCGACTTGACTCACTGGGGATTCCCTCGGGGTCGTTCGTCTGATTCACTTTCGGCAGGAGGTGGAGCATGGGCAAATTCTACTCGATGGATCTTCGCGCGCGGATCTTTGGCTACATCGCCGC
>JBBQDX010000004.1:0-39035 GCA_038320125.1 Rhodobacterales bacterium
GTCGGGGCCTGTAACTACGCTCGGAGGCTCAAGAGCCTACGCGGGCTCACGCCTTGCGAATTCATCGGCAAATGCTGGACCGAAGAGCCACAACGGTTCAGAATCGACCCAACCCACCACACTCCGGGACCGAACAGCTAGCTGAACGATTACCCCGACTACCAGGCCTCCGCGGTCGGGGCCCTGCAGATGTGGTCCTCCGTCACGCCCCTGTAATTCGAGATCGTCTATGACACGCCCGGGGATCGCGCGACGGACTGGTTCCGGGTCGTCAGCCCCGAACCGGGCGAGGCCAGCGACGGCAGCGCCTTCTCGAGCAACCGCTATGTCAGCATCGGTCAGCGGTTCCACGACACGGAGCCGGATCTGACGGAGATCGGCGGCTACGTGTTCGACTCCTACGTGCACGAGTTCGGCCACGAATTCGGCCTGAACCATCCCGGCCTCTACAACTACAGCGGCCCCGGCGGCGTGCAGATCAACTATCCGAGCAACGCCACCTGGACCCACGACCGCCAGCAATACAGCATGATGTCCTATTTCGACGGCATCGACGTCGGCGAGGACAACCGCTGGTCGGCAACGACGCCGCTCATCGCCGACATCGAGGCGGTGATCCGTCGCGTCTTCTCGACGGTCGACGAGGACGGGGTGCGCAGCTACGAGGCCATCGACCTGATGACGGGCGACAACGTCTACGGCTTCGGCAGCACGGAATACGGCTACGAGCTCACCTCCTCGGGCGCGACGCGCGACATCGGCTTCGAGATCCACGACACCGGCGGCCGCGACGCGGTCGACTTTTCGGCTCCACGGCAGGCACGATCCTCGACCTGCGCGCGGGACAGTTCTCCAGCGTGAACGGCCATTCCAACAACGTGTCGATCTTCGCCGGGCACAATGCCGACCAGACCCAATACTTTATCGAGACCGGCATCGGCAGCGCCTATGCCGACGTCCTCATCGGCAACGACGGGGCAAACGCGCTCGACGGCCGCGGCGGCGCGGACCGGATGGCGGGCTACGGCGGCGACGACACCTATCTCGTCGACTCGCTCGACGATATCGTCCGCGAGGAGGACGGCGGCGGGAACGACACGGTGATCGTGCTGTCGCGCGACATCGACCTGGGCGAGATCGAGAACGTCGAGACGATCCTCTACGTCGACCGGACGACGCCCCCGCCCGCCACGACCGGCACGGGCACCCGCCCCCGGTCGGCGACAAGGCGTTGACCAGCATCATCTTCGGCGGCGTCGGCGACGACCTCATCACCGGCGGCACGGATTCGCTCGCCAGCCGCGATATCAACAACACGATCGATGTCGCCGATCTGGAGGACCGGACGGAAAGCGACGACGGCAGCGACGCGCTCTACGGCGGCGACGGCAACGATACCATCCTGGGCGGGCAGGGGAACGATATCCTCGACGGCGGCGATGGCGACGACACGCTGAGCGGCCAGGATGGCATCGACATCTTCCGCGGCGGTGCCGGCATCGACACGGCAGACTAGAGCCGGGAGAGCCCCTTCCAGTTGCTCGTCAATCTCGAGACCAATGTCGCCAGCGGCGGCACGGGCTCGGGCGACACCTTCTTCAGCATCGAGAACCTGATCGGGTCCGACGACCGCGTCGACCGGTTCATCGGCACGGCGGATGCGAACCACTTCTTCGGGCGCGGCGGCGGGGACGTCTTCAACGGCCGCGACGGTGACGACATTCTCGAGGGCGGCGCCGACGCGAGGGCGGCGACGACACGATCATCGGCGGCGGCGGCCAGGATTACCTCGACGGCGGCGAGGGCATCGATCTGGTCGACTATTCCGGCAGTTCCGATGGTGTGACGGTCGATCTCGTCGCCGGCACGGCCAGCGGCGGCGACGGCGACGGGCCGGTGCAGATCGTCGGGCGCGGCACCGTCATCCGCAACGATATCCTCGCGGGTTTCGAGAATGTCGCAGGCTCGCGCTTCGAGGATCGCCTGGTCGGTGACGGGCTGGCCAACGCGCTCTCGGGCGGCTCGGGCGACGATACCCTGACGGGCGGCGGCGGCGGCGACCTGCTGAACGGCGGCGCCGGACGCGACACCGCGGACTACTCCGGCGCCGGCGCCGGGATCGTCATCGACATGGGGCGGGTCACGTCCACGGGCGACACCTATGTCTCGATCGAGAGCCTCGCCGGGTCCGCTCTCGACGACGATCTGACGGGCGACCGCGCGGCCAACGTGCTGACCGGCCAGGGCGGGGACGACACCCTACGCGGCGGCGCTGGCGATGACATTCTGCTCGGCGATTTCGCCTATCAGGGTGATCCTCTCCCGCGTCCGGGGCTCGGCAGCGGCACCGCGACGCTCGGGCAGGATGCTACGAACACCTCGATCGCGACCGCCTTCGATATCTCGGACAACTTCACGCTGGACGAGGACCCGGACATCTTCGACTCGACGACCGTCCTGCATACGACCGTGAACGCGACCGGCAACGGGCTCGGGGCGTTCTACAGCATCGAGCTGGCAGCAGGCACGTCCATTTCCATCGACATCGACGGGATCGCTGACCCCGACGTCCACGACAGCTATGTCAGGCTGCTGGACGCCAGCGGGACCATCGTCGCCGAGAACGACGACGTCGGCGGCGATCCGGGTTCGGGCAGCAACCGGGACTCGAGCATCGCCTTCGTCTTCGAGGAGACCGGAACCTATTACATCCTGGAGGGAAGCTGGACCGATGCGGCACCGGGCAGCGGATGGACCGAGGCGGTTCCGGAAGGATCGGCCTACGAGATGAACGTCTCGGTCGATTTTCCGCCCGAGCCGGTCGAGCCCGGCGAGGCGGGCTCCGACACGCTGCGCGGCGGCCGCGGCAGCGATCTCCTCGACGGCGGACTGGCGGCGGACAACCTGTTCGGCGGCATGGGCGAGGATTCGTTCCGCTTCACGACCGCGCTGGGGGCCGGCAACGTCGACCGCGTCGGGGATTTCGATGTCGCCGACGACACGATCCTGCTCGACAACATCATCTTCGGGGCGCTCGGGGGCGAGGGCACGCTCGCCTTCGGCGCATTTCACGGAAGTTCGACGGGGTCGGCGCGGGATGCGGGCAACCGTATCCTCCACGATACCGACGATGGACGACTGTCCTACGATGCCGATGGCACGGGCGAGATCGCGGCCGTCCGGTTCGCACGCCTGAGCGCCAGCCTCGATCTGTCCGCGAATGACTTCGTGATCATCTAGACGGAAAGCGGGGCGCGCGCCGCGGTGTCCCTCCGGGGCACGACAACTGTCATCGCGAAGACCGCGTTCTCAGCGAAGGAATGCGGAGCGCCTGGGGGAGACCGATCTGACCGACCGCCGGCTGATATTGCTGGCCGCGGGGGCGGCGACCGTCGCGGCTTTCGCCGGGCCTGCCACGGCGCAGCCGCGGTACGTTCGCGGGGCCGTGAGCTTCGAGGGCGGCGCGGTCATTCCGCAAGGCGAGATCGAGATCTTCCTCGAAGGTCTGGCCGACGACGGCCCCGCAGGGCAGGAAGTGACGACAACGCGCGCCCGGGGCGACGGCAAGTCGAAGGAGATCGAGTTCGTCCTGCCCTTGGATGGGACGGCCCCGCCGAGGCTGGAGATCGTCGCGCGGCTGGAGCGGGCGGACGGCTGGCTAGTCGCAAGGGGCAGCGCGGCGTACGAGACCGCCGCGCCCATCCGCGTCGTGCTGAACCCCGCGATGTGCTGACGGGCTCCCGGTCGGATCCGGACGGCAGATGGACGGCGTCGCGGCGTCCGTATCCTGTCCGATCGCCGCCGGGGACCACCGATCGGCGGACGCCTGCCCGGGCGGGTCGGGCCGCAGGAGACCCGGGCGAGGATCGGGCCGCGGTGCCTTCAGTCTCTCCAGGGCCATCCTGGTGCGGCGCGATCGGGCGAGGCGCCGGCGACTGACCTGTCGCTGATGGCGCGTCACGCGCGCCGGTGCGGGCGTTTGTCTCGGAAAACTGCCGGAAAGGCGCATGGGCCACGTCCGGGACGGACGGTTCCGGCCCGCCGAAGGTTGCGTCATCTTGATTATTCGCTGGAAGAACCCTTGTTTCTCAAGGGTTTGAAATCATCGGCAAGCATATGGTCCATGGGCGGAAGCAATTCGCCGGTCCACCCCATAGAACGCCCGGCGCAATGGAAACCTGGAATGGTCGAGGGAACACCACCTTGGGGCACGGATCGCCGTCCCGGGGTCGAGATTGGCTATCCCTCCTGCGGATGGGCAAGCCCACGGGGCGGGCGAGGGAGAGCGGCTCCGGCGGCGAAGGCGAACGTCGAAGCTCCGATCCGCGGCATTCGGCTTGCGCGCCTGTGTGCGCCGCCAGGCCCGGTCGGCGCGGCGTCCCGGCCAGGGAGATTCCCGCCGCGGCCAGGCATCCTGCGTCAGCTTCGATGGGACCGCGCGGGTTGCGCCGGAGCTCGTATCGATCGACCGGCGAAGGTGTCGTGCAGGTTTCCGACGTGACATCTGTTGTTGCGTGTCCGATCCCCCGGGTATCGACAGCTCCGAGCGATGCGGGGATACCTTCGAAGAAACCCGGAGGTATGAGATGCTTGGACTTCTGCGGCTCATGGCGATGCTGCTCGTCGCGCTGACGATCGTCTACTGGGCCCTCATCCTGTTCTTCGGGGCGGGCGAGCGCGCGCGGCTGGCGGCGGAATGGGAGCGCGACCGGCCACCACTGCCGCGGCACACCTATGTTCGGAACGGCATCCGGGAGTACCGACGCGGCCTCCGGCGCCGGCTCCTCTGGTGGGTCTACCTCGTGCCGATTGCCGCCGTATGTCTGCTGATCTATCTGCTCAATTTCGCCTGATCCGGAAGGGAGACGCCACGCGACAGAGGGGGCTTGTCCCGCCTTCGCCCTGCGCAGCGTTCCCATGCGCCGCCGCGAGACCTTCATCGTGCGGGCCACCGTCCGACGCGGGCGCGGGTGCCGGCGTCCTCGCAACACCGGGTTCTTCGAGGCGCCCGGGCACCTGCGCCACGTCCGCACCCTCGGTCGGTCCGTTCCGGCTGGCAGGTATCGAGCTTTGTCAGGCATCTGGCCGAACCGGCGCGGCGGCGAGATCGGGATGCCCGACCCCATGCCGCACCCACCGGGGCCGTCAGCAGCAGGGACAGCATGAACGCCAGGGCCCGCGTCGCCGAAGACCGCCGCGACCGCCATCATCGGCAGAGCCGAGGCCAGCGCTCCGGTCGCCGTCGTCGCGGGCATCCGGATGAGCGCGTCCGGCAGGCGGGATGCCGGGGTCCGGGACAAAGGCAAGGACTCCGCCCGGAGGGACATAGGCCGCCCGGAACAGATCCATGACCCTGCGCCGGCCCCCCAGCCGTGCAGCCGGTCGGGGGACCGTCGGCGGATCTCGCGTTCCCCGACGCGGGCGACGGCCCCCACGGCAGGAAACCCGACCAACGCCAGCACCACGGTCGGATAAGGAGCGTAAGGCCGCCGGTATCGATGGCGAAGATCCCGCTGAGCACCACGACCAGCACCGTCAACCTGTCGAGCGCCGGAACCCGGTCGGCCCTGGCTCGACCCCTTCAGCAGGCGCAGCATCGCGCGCAGCAGGCTGACTGTCCCGGCACGAATGCGACCTCGAGGCAGACCGCGAGAATCGGCGGACCGTCTATGGAAGTCGGGTTGATAAGTCTCTCCTCCGGGTCGTTCCAGCGCCCCGCGCACTTGGCCGTCCATGCGGTTGTCGATCTGCCCAGCGATGGCCTCAGGGACGTCCGCGACACCGGCCTGCGGATCGAACGGCTCCCCGCCGCCCGGTCGGCGCAGGTCAGCCCGCGCCACGCCCGCCACGCATCGGAAGCTCCTGATCGCGCGACGCGCCCGGAACCCCGAGAGTGGAGGCAGACCCGCAGTCGAACAGACCGGGACAGGGAACAGGAGCGCCAGCAGCGGCGCGCGTCGGCAAAAGGTGCTGATCCGATCGATTGCGGTGGAGCCCCGCCAGCCGGTCCACCACGGCCGGGACGGGGAACAGGTTTGACGTCGCGTCGATTGTGGTGGACGACGGAGAATACCGACTCGGCCATCGTCGGCGGCGTGAACAGGTCCAGCCAGAGGATCCTTTCGCCGGCCCGGCCGGTGAGCCGGAACGACAGGATGCACCGGATGTCGGTCTGCGCCGGGGGCGGCGGCATGTCGGTCACCCGCGTAAGACGGGCGACCCGGCTAGAATCGCCGGGACGGCATGCGCCGGCACGTGGCAGAGGGCGGGCGGCCGGAAGAACAGTGTACCGGCCCACCGATCTGATACCGAAGCCTGTCGAGGACGTCCTTGCGATCACCGTGACCAGACCCGCGTCCGCCGCAAGCAGCGCGTGATGCAGGTCAGCCCTGTCGAGCGGGGCTGTAACGCTCGAGAGGAGCGTGATCGCCGGCGGGAACAGCACCGTCGCGACGAGGTTGGGCGTGGCCTACCGTATGTCGGTATCCATCCGCACCCACCGGCCGCCTCTGATGCCCGGGCCGAAAGAGCCGAGCGACATGACGTCGAATCAGAGGCGGAGGTGGAAAAGGTCACTGGTCAGGGACGCCCATGTCACCCGCGCGATCGGCATCCGAAAGAGCGATAGGAAGCCGGCCCCCCCATCTCCGCCGTGATGTCGGCGCTGGCCGCCAGCGCGGTGGCGCCGGTGAAGAGGACCACGACCGCCGACAGCCTGCCGCCCGCCAGCGCGATACCGGAGGGCGCGGGCCTGATGCTAATCTTTCCGGTCTGCAAACGCTTTGCGATGAGCTCCGCGAGGATCGCTGCGTGGCAGATCCGCCCCTTCCGGGGCGAGCGGCGAGGCATCGGACGCGCGGCTGCCGGAGATGGAGTTCGGCGGGTTGGCCGCGTTCAAGGGGGGCTGCGACCGAGGCGGCGCCTGATCACCGCGCGCGCTAGCATCGGGCAGACGGCTGCGGCGATCGGTGCGCCGACCATGAGGGCGATTGGGGTCGCCTTCTGGGGCCAATGGTCGGGGGCGCAGATCGGCGTGAGCACGACTCACAGAACCGCCAGATGAGCCTCCAGCTTGATCGAGAGCGCGTGGTCCTCGCCGCCGTTGCCCGCTGGGAAGAACTGCCGCTGTCCGGTGCAGATCGCGCCCCCCCGACAGCACCGTCGGGTCACGCGTGCCGGGGCCGTGATCGACTATCCCGGTCGGCGGGAGAGGCCGCCTGATCGAAGCCGTGGACCAGCAGAATGGCCACCGCATCCTCGAAGGTGACGGGCGTGCCGACCCCGAAGAACATCACCAGCGTACCAAACGCCTTCGGCGTCGTGAAACCCGGCCCCTGCTCGATGTCGCTCTGCCGAGACGCGACGCCGCTTGCGATACCCGCCGCGCGGCCGCCGAATGCCACCGGCGTCCCGAGCCGCGCGTCCTTCCCTCCCGGCGACGGCGACATCCGCCCGAGCGGGCGGACCCCGCCCTTCATGATGGTCGGACAAGGCCGTAAAGGCGTTCGCCAGCACGAGAGACAGAACCCGCAGGGAGAGCACGGCGAGCGCCGGCGGGGCGGCGATGTCGGAGAGGTCCGCCGGCGGCGCCGCGGGGATCGTACCGACGGCCAAGGCGAGACCTGAGACCTCCCGCTGCCGGTGACGCGCAGCGCTTGCCGGCGTTGTGCCTGCGCCGCCGCGGCGTTGGAGCCGCTTCCTTCGGAACGTGCGGCGCGCGGGGCCATGCGTCCCCGTCGGCCAGAAATGGCGGATATCGAGTCGGGTTGAGTGTGCAACCCAGGATGTTACCTGTCTCCCGACAGGCCATGGCTATCGAGGTCGCATGCCCACGCTCCAGCAGTTCCGCTATCTCGTCGCCGTTGCCGATACCCTTCATTTCCGCCGTGCCGCCGAGAGCGCGAAGGTGACGCAGCCCACCCTCTCGACGCAGCTGCGCGAGCTGGAGGCCAAGCTCGGCGTGCAACTCGTCGAGCGCTCCCGCGCGGGGGTCACGCTCACGCCTATCGGCGCGCAGGTGGCGGCGCGGGCGCGGGCCGTGCTACGTGACGTGGGCGACATCGCGGCACTGGCCCGCGCCGGGTCGGACCCTCTGGCGGCGACGGTGCGGGTGGGCGTCGTGGGCTCGCTGGGCAGCTATTTCCTGCCGCTCGTCATCCCGGCGCTGCATGCGCGTTACCCCGCGCTCAAGTTCTACGTCCGCGAGGGCGTGGCGCGCGACCTGCTGACGCGGCTAGACGAGGGCACGCTCGACGTCCTGTTCTTCCCGCTGCCGCTCGATGCGACGGGCCTGCAGGTGGAGCCCCTGTTCCACGAGCCGCTGCTCGTCGTCCTGCCGACCGACCACGCGCTGAGCGCCACCGCCATCATCGACCGCGCCGATCTGCGCGGCGAGACGGTGATGACGCTGGAGGCCGGGCACCGGCTGCACGCCACCGTCGCCGCGCTTTGCGAGGAGACCGGCGCGGTGCTGTCGCTGGACTACGAGGGGACATCGCTCGACACCCTACGGCAGATGGTGGCTACGGGCCTTGGCCTGTCGGTCCTGCCGGCGCTCTACGTCCGCTCCGAGGTGGCGCGCGAGGCGCTCGTCACGGCCCGCCCTCTCTCGGCACCCGCACCCGGCCGCGACATCGGCATGGTCTGGCGCAGCCGCGCGGCGCAGGGCGCGGCCTATGGCGAACTGGCCGCGGCGATCCGCGCGACGCTGGCGGTGGAGGCGCCCGAGGTGCGCGTCCTCCCCGCGCCCCGGTAGGCGCGCCCGCGGTTAGACGCCGAAGGGCACCCAGATCGTCTGCACCTGCGTCGCGTGCTCGAGCCAGGCGCGCGCGTCCCCGCCCGCCCAGTCGCGCGTCCGCCCGTCGTTCACCCAGGTCCGCTTGAGGTTTCCCGCCGCCTCCCGCTCGATCACGCCCGAGATGTTCGCCGACGAAAAGCTCCAGACCGCGCCGATGTCCGCATGCGCCGCCACCTGCGCGGCCAGCTCCGCATGGTCGCCGGTCAGGATGTTGACCACACCGGCGGGCACGTCCGAGGTGTCGAGCACCTGATAGAAGTCGGTCGCCGTCAGCGGGGCGCTCTCCGGCGCGATCAGGATCAGGCGGTTGCCGGTCGCCAGCGCCGCGCCGACAATCTGTGCGATGCCGCTCAGCGGCGCTTCCTCCGGCGCGAAGGCGGCGATGGTGCCGACCGGCGTGTTGAGGGCCAGCGCGAGGCCCCCCATCGGCACGCCCAGCGTCCGCCCGTCGTGCTTGTCGGCCCAGGCAGCCCAGCGGAACAGGTGCCGCACCGCCTCTCCCGTCGCCGGTTTGTCCCCGCTCTGCGCCGCCAGCCGGGCGTCGAACTCCTCCGCCCGCGCCGACAGGTTCTCCGCCAGATAATACAGGATCTGCGCCCGCAGGTGGCCCGTCGACCTCGACCATCCGGCGGCCGCGTTCGCCGCCTCCACCGCGTTGCGGACGTCCTTGCGGTTGGCGATGCCGACCTCGCCGACGCGCCCCTTCGGTCCGAAGACCGCGCGGGTGTAGCCGCCATCGGCACGCGCCTGTTTGCCGCCGACATACATCTTCGGGGTGCGGTCGATGGTATCGGCAGGCGCGGCGCTGCCCACGCGCGCCGACGGCTGTGACAGTCTCGCGCCGCGCGGGGGCGCCAGGTAGGCGGCAAGCCCGGCCACGCCGCCCTCGCGCCCGAACCCGCTCTCCTTGACCCCGCCGAAGGGCGCCGCCGCATCCAGCATGTTCGCCCCGTTCACCCAGACGACACCCGCGCGGATCTTCGGCGCGGTGTCCAGGGCGACGTCGATGTCCTGCGACCAGACCGACCCCGCGAGGCCGTAGGCGGTGTCGTTGGCAAGCTGCACCGCCTCGGCGGGGGTGCGGAAGGTCGTCATGACGAGGACCGGCCCGAAGACCTCCTCCTGCATCAGCGGATCGCCCCCGTGCAGGTCGGTCACGAGGATCGGCGGCAGGTAACACCCGTCCGGGCACTCCCCGCGATGCACCGTGCCCGAGGTGCGCGCCAGCATCGCCTCGACGGATCGCTTGTGGTCGGCATGGACCATCGCGCCCATGTCGATCGACTTGTCGAGCGGGTCGCCCACACGGATCCGCGCCATCCGCGCCAGCAGACGGGCGCGGAAGTCCTCCGCGATGCCCTCCTGCACCAGCAGCCGCGCCCCGGCGCAGCACACCTGACCGCCGTTGAACCAGATCGCGTCGACCAGCCCCTCGACCGCGCCGTCGATGTCGGCATCCTCGAACACGACGTAAGGCGACTTGCCGCCCAGCTCCAGCGTCAGCCCCATGCCCCGCCCCGCCGTCTCGTGCCGCAGGCTGCGGCCGACCTCGGTGGAGCCAGTGAACGCCAGCTTGTCGATGTCCGCCGCGACAAGCGCCGCGCCGGTCCTGCCGTCGCCGGTCACGATGTTGACGACCCCCGGCGGCACGCCCGCGGCGTCGCAGATGTCGGCAAAGGCGAGCGCCGTCAGCGGCGTCCACTCGGCGGGCTTGAGGACGACCGTGTTGCCCATGGCGAGCGCCGGCGCAACCTTCCAGGAAAGCATCAGCAGCGGGAAGTTCCAGGGCACGATCTGCCCGCAGACGCCCCAGGGCTCCGCCTCCGGCATGATTTCGGCGCGCAGTTCCGCATGGCCCGCATGATGGTAGAAATGCCGCACCGCCAGGGCCACGTCGATGTCCCGCGCCTCGCGGATCGGCTTGCCGGTGTCGAGCGTCTCCAGCACCGCGAAGAGCCGCGCGTGTTTCTGCAACCCCCGGGCCATCGCGTAGAGCACCCGCGCCCGGTTGTGGTCCGAAGTCGCAGCCCAACCCTTCGCCGCCTTGCGCGCTACCGTCACGGCCCGCGCCACGTCGTCCTTTGTGCCTTGCGTGACGAGGGCCAACGTCTCCCCCGTCGCCGGGTTCACGGTGGCGAAGGTTTCGCCCGGCGCGCCGCGCTTGCCGTCGATGTAATGCCCGAACGCCCGGTCGTGCCCGTCGAGCCAGGCATCAGCCTCGCCGCGCCCCTCCGGCGCGGGTCCCCACTCCATGCTCTCGAAAATCTCCGCCACCGTCATGGTCTGCCTTCTCTGTTCCCTAAGTACTCCGGGGAGCGCGAGGGGAGACCCCTCGTTCCGTCCTCACCCCAGAGCGTGACGATAGCTCGCCGAATACCGCCCCGTCACGTGATGCTCGAGCTGCCGCTCGATGTCGCCCAGAAGCGATGACGCGCCGAACCGGAACAGGTCGGGCCGAAGCCAGCGGTCGCCCAGCTCCTCCTTCAGCAGCGCCAGATAGATGACCGCGTCCTTCGCCTTCGATACGCCGCCCGCGGGCTTGTAGCCGACCTTAAACCCCGACATCGCCCCGTAGGCGCGGATCGCCCGCATCATCGTCAGCGAGACGGGGAGGGTGGCGTTGACGGCCTCCTTGCCGGTGGAGGTCTTGATGAAGTCGGCCCCGGCCATCATGCACACCATCGAGGCGCGCATGACGTTGGGCAGGGTTCCAAGTTCTCCCGTCGCCAGGATCGCCTTCATGTGCGCCGCTCCGCAGGCGGCGCGCATCTGCGCCGTCTCGTCGTGGAGCGCGGCCCAGTCGCCGGTCAGGACGTGGCGTCGCGAGATGACGATGTCGATCTCGGACGCCCCGGCGGCCACCGACTCCTCGATCTCGCGCAGGCGCAGGTGAAACGGCGAGAGCCCCGCCGGGAAGCCGGTCGAGACGGCGGCGACGTGGATCCGTCCGCCGAGCGCCTCCACCGCCACCGGCACCATCTCGTGATAGACGCAGATCGCACCGACGGTCAGGCCGGGCAGGCCGAGTGCCTCCGACATGTCGCCGCGCAGCGGAGCCAGCCCCTTGGCGCAGAGCCGGCGGACGCGGCCGGGCGTGTCGTCGCCGGCGAGCGTCGTGAGGTCGATCATGCTGACCGCCCGCGCCAGCCACGCCGCCTGCCACTCCTTCTTGAGCGAGCGGCGGGCGGGGATCGTCGCGGCCCGGCGTAGCGTCGCGGGCGTATTGACGCGGACGCCCTCCACGATCGAGAGGTCGAAGGGGATGCCGTCGTTTCGGGGCAGGGAGGATGACATCGCGGGCGGTATCCGGAGCGCTGGTGGGACAGCCGGAAAACTCATCCGGCCGTCGAAAACCTTGCATGCGCCCCGACCGGACGCAACCGCGGCGCGGCGGTGCCCGGCATTCACCCGTGGCGGCGGCGCGTGGTCAGTCCCCGGACCGGACGATCTTTGAGAACTTGTCGAAGATCGCGCTGGAGCCCGCTACGAGGTGGCCGTCTTCCAGAAGGGTCTGGCCGGGGCGCAGCGTTTCGACGAAGCCGCCCGCCTCGCGCACGATGATGATGCCCGCCGCGATGTCCCAGGGCTTCAGCCCGCGCTCCCAGTAGCCGTCGTAGCGGCCTGCGGCGACGTAGGCGAGGTCGAGCGACGCGGCCCCCCAGCGGCGCACGCCCGCGCAGACCGGCAGCAGGCGGGCCAGGTCCTTGAGCTCGGCGGGCAGGTATTTGTTGCCGGCGAACGGCAGCCCGGTGGCATAGACCGTCTCGATCATCGAGGTTCGGCCCGAGACACGCAGGCGCACGCGGCCGTCGAGCCAGGCGCCCGAGCCCTTCTCGGCATAGAACGTCTCGTCCTTGACCGGATCGTGGATGACGCCCGAGACGATCTCGCCCTTGTGCTGAAGTGCGATGGACACGGCCCAGTGCGGCATCCCGTGCAGATAGTTCGTGGTGCCGTCGAGGGGGTCGACGATCCAGCGGCGGGTCGGATCCTTGCCCTCCACCGGGTCGGACTCCTCGCCGAGCCAGCCGTAGTTCGGCCGCGCGCCGGTCAGCTCCTCGCGTATGATCTCCTCGGCAGCGCGGTCGGCCCGAGTGACGAAGTCGCCGGGACCCTTCACCGAGACCTGAAGCTGCTCGACCTCGCCGAAGTCCTTGATCAGGGAGCGACCCGCCTTGCGGGCGGCCTTGATCATCACATTGAGGTTGGCACTGCCTTGCATCGGTCCGCTCCGTTCGGTCAGGCCGGGCGTGTAGCGCGGGACGCCGCGCGGGGCAACGGGCGCGCGGCGACGGGTGCCGGCGGCGAGGCCCGGCGGGACGGGGATTGAGTATTTTTGCCAGGAAGATCGGGCGGTGGCTTTCATGCGACGGCCCCGCCGACCGGTCCCGCCCCGCCCGGGATGATGGGCGGGGCCGGTCGGGTGCGGCGTCAGTAGTTCTGCGGGAACATCGCGCGCTTGGCGATCTCGTCCATCTCGCCCTTGAACTCGAACTTGTGGCCGTATTCGGCGGCGCGCGCGGCGGCCGGGCGCGCGTTCACGCAGTCGAACCATTTCTGGACATGGGGATAGTCCGCGAGGCCGCCCTGACCCTCCATCACGTAGCCTGCCGCCCGGACCCAGCCCCAGAGGGCGATGTCGGCGATACCGTAATCCTTGCCGCCCAGCCACTCGGACGCGCCGAGCCGGTCGTCGAGCACCTTGTAGTGCCGCGCGATCTCCCGGGTGTAGCGGTTGGTGGCGTAGCCGCTGTCGGTGTGGATGCGGGTGAAGTGGACGGCCTGACCGGAATAGGGGCCGATGCCGCTCGCCACGAAGAAGAACCACGACAGCATCTCGCCCATGGCGGCATGGCCTTCAGGCAGAAACTTGCCGTGCTTCTGCGCGAGGTAGAGCAGGATCGCGCCGGAATCGAAGATGGCCTGGCCGTCGTCCTCGATCGCCGGCAGCTTGGCGTTCGGGTTGACCTTCAGGAACACTTCGGCGTGCTGTTCGCCCTTGCGGGTGTCGACCGGGATCATCTCGGGCGCGAGACCCAGCTCCTCGATCATGAGCGCGACCTTGAAGGGGTTCGGCTTGGTGTGAAAGTAGAACTTCATGGGGTGGCCTTTCGGAGCTGGTAAGCGCTGCTGCCAAAAGGACCGTTTGCGCGCCGAAACGTCAATGCCGCGACAGGTGCGCCTCGGCAGGCATCATGTGCGGGAGCGACCTTTCCGCTGGCGGTCCTGCCCGGCTAGGCCGTCGCCCGTTGCAGCTTCAGCGGCTCGGTCCGCATAAGGCGCAGGACGTGGGCCATGAACGGCTTGGCCGCATCCGCCTCGCGCACGGCGCCGTAGAGGCGGCGGGTGAGGCCGTCCTTCGTCAGCGGCCGCGTCACGTAGTCCGAATTGTAGCGCACCTCGCGCACCACCCAGTCCGGCAGGACAGAAACGCCGCGGTTCGACGCCACTAGGAGCAGGATCACCGCCGTCAATTCCACCTGCCGGATAGCGGCAGGCTCGACACCGGCGGGGGTCAACAGTTGCGAGAACACGTCGAGGCGCGAACGGTCGACCGGATAGGTGATCAGGGTCTGGCCGGCGAAGTCCTCCGCCTCGATATGCGACTTTGCGGCCAGCGGGTGCGCCGAGGAGGCGAGGAACACCGGCTCGTAGTCGAAGAGCGGCACGAACTCCACGCCCGCGAGCCTGTCCGGGTCCGACGAGACGACGAGGTCCACATCCTCCTTCTGGAGCGCGGGCAGGGCCTGGAACTGGAGGCCGGGCCGGATGTCAACGTCCACCTCGGGCCAGGCGCGGCGGAACTGCTCGAGGACCGGGAACAACCATTCGAAGCAGGCGTGGCACTCGATGGCGATGTGCAGCCGCCCGGTCCTGCCGGACTTCAGCCCGGCGAAATCCTGCTCCACCGCCTCGATCTGCGGCAGAACCTGCTCCGCCAGCCGCAACAGCCGCTGGCCCGCCGCCGAGAGGGTCATCGGCTTCGAGCGGCGCACGAAGAGCTCCACCCCGATCTGGTCCTCGAGGGTCTTCACCTGATGGCTGAGCGCCGATTGCGTGATGTTGAGGCGGTCGGCGGCCCGGGCCAGCCCGCCGCATTCGCTGATGGCGCGGATGGTGCGCAGGTGGCGAAACTCGAGGTGCAGTCGCATCGACACAACGTCCGGCTCATGTTGATGTTGAAGATTATGAGGCTGTCTCACGAAACCGGTTCGCGCCACAAGGGTTCAACTCCAAAGGAAGCCCGTCATGCCCGTCCCCGCCGTCTCCTTCGAATTCTTCCCGCCCAGGTCGCTCGCGGGCTCGTTCAAGCTCTGGGACTGCGTGCAGACCTTGGCCCCGCTCGCCCCCGAATGGGTGTCGGTCACCTACGGCGCGGGCGGCACCACGCGGGAGCTGACGCGGGAAGCGGTAGCCACCATCGGCAAGGAGTTCGACCTGCGCGTGGCGGGCCACCTCACCTGCGTCGATGCCAGCCGGGAGGAGACCATGGCGGTCGCGCGCGGCTTCCGGGCGGCGGGCGTCACCGACATCGTGGCGCTGCGCGGCGATGCCCCGAAGGGCGAGGGGACCTTCGCCGCGCACCCCGAGGGCTTCGCCAATTCGGTCGAGCTGATCGGCGCGCTGGCGGGCGACGGCTTCACCGTCCGCGTCGGCTGCTATCCCGACGTGCACCCCGAGGCGGCCTCGGCCGAGGCCGACCTGGACTGGCTTCGCGCCAAGATCGACGCGGGCGCGGCGGAGGCGATCACGCAATTCTTCTTCGACGCCGAGACCTTCCTGCGGTTCCGCGACCGTGCCGTTGCCGCAGGCATCGACGCGCCGATCGTGCCGGGCCTCCTGCCGATCGAGGATTGGGCGAAGGCATCGAAATTCGCGGTGGCCTGCGGGGCGCAGATCCCCGCCGACCTGCGCGCCGCCTTCGAGGTCGCGACCCGCGACGGGCGCGCCGATCTGCTGGCTGTGGCGCAGGCCGCCGAACTGGCCGACACGCTGGTGGAGGAGGGCTGCGGCCACCTGCATTTCTACACGCTGAACCGCCCGGAGCTGACGCATGACGTCTGCACCGCCCTCGGCCTCGCGGCGACGCGCCCGGCGCTGAGCCGGGTGGCCTGAACGGGGCCGGTGGACTAGGCTCCGGCGGATGCCACGACGCCGGAGCCACAGATGTTCGCCACCGCCCCCGACGACCTCGCCACGGCCGAGACGATGCTCTCCATGTCGGGCCTCGACTTCATGCAGGCGATCCTCGACGGCAGGCTGCCGCAGCCGCCCATCGGCCGCATCCTGAACTATGCCGTGACGGCGGTGGGAGACGGATGCGTCACCTTCACCGGCACGCCGGCCTTCGACCATGTCAATCCGCTCGGAACGGTCCACGGCGGCTGGTACGGCACCCTTCTGGATAGCTGCATGGCCTGCGCGGTGATGACGAAGGTCCCCCGGGGCAGTTCGTACACGACGCTCGAATACAAGGTGAACGTCATCCGCGCGATCCCGCTCGGCATGCAGGTCGAGGCTGTCGGCACGGTCCACCATGCCGGCAGGTCCACCGGCGTGGCAGACGGCGTGATCCGGGGCGTGGCGGACGGGCGGCTCTACGCGACCGGGTCGACGACCTGCCTCATCCTTGAGGGACGGCTGTGATGCGCGAGCGGATCGAGACGAGTTTCGCGCGACAGGGCCTGATGCGGACGCTTGGGGCGCGCATCGCGCATGTCGGCGAGGGCATCGTGCGGATCGCGGCGGAGGTGACGGAGGCAAACGCGCAGCAGCAGGGAATGGGGCATGCCGGGCTGACTTTCGCGCTGGCGGATTCGGCGGCGGGCTATGCGGCGCTGACGCTGCTGGCCAACGAGATGGAGGTGGTGACCTCCGAGTTCCGCATCTCGCTGCTGGCCCCGGCGCGCGGGCTTCTGGTGGCCGAGGGCCGCGTGGTGCGGGCCGGGCGCCGGCTGATCGCGGTGGCCGCCGACGTGCACGGCGGCGACGGGGCGCATGTGGCGACGGCGCTCGGGACGATGGTGCCGGTGAGGGCGGGCTAGGGCCGGCTAGGGCGGGATCGCTCCGACGCTTCAGTTCGCCGCCCGCGTCTCCTCCACGATCTGCTGCATCTGCTCGGCGTCGATCAGGCCGGGGGCGCGGGTTTCGCCGATGACGAAGCTGGGCGTGCCGGTAAAGCCGAGGGACTGGGCGAGCTGCATCGTCGTGTCGATATGCGCCTGTACCTCGGGCGCCTCCATGTCGGTGCGCAACCTGTCGATGTCGAGGCCCGCCTCGGCCGCGACCTGCATCACCGAGCGCTCGTCGAGGCGGCCCTCGGCGCCCATCAGCGCCTCGTGCATCGCCCCGTATTTGCCCTGTGCCCTGGCCGCCAGTGCGGCACGCGCCGCGAAGACCGAGGCTTCGCCGAGGATCGGCCATTCGCGAAACACGACCCGGACCCCCTCGTCGCCCGCGATCAGCTTCGACACCTCGCCGCCGGCGCGGCGGCAGTAGGGGCAGTTGTAGTCGAAGAACTCGACCACGGTGACGTCGCCGTCGGGGTTGCCCAGCACGGGGGCGTTCGGGTCGCGCTCCAGAAGATCCCGGTTGCTGCCCAGGGTGGCTTGCGCCTCGGCGTCGGCCGCCTCGGCCTCGCGCGCCTGAAGCGCCGCGACGGCATCCATCACGATCTGTGGATTTTCGCGGATGGCCTGCAGAGCGAACTCCTTGATTTCCGCCTCGGTGAAGTCCTGCGCCTGGGCGGCCGGAGCGACCAGCGCGGTGCAAAGCAGGATGGCGGCAAGGCGGCGCATGGGCAGGTCTCCGGCGGATGGGGCGGGGGGCGAAGGGGGCGGGGCGGCGGAAGTGCCAGGTCACGGTCGCCGGGGAGCGTGGCCCGAGCGGCCCGCGGGTGCAAGGGCGCGCGGGGCTCACGTTCGCGTCATGGGCCATGCTTCGCCCTGTCGCGCGGGGCGCGGCGGCCATATCCATGGCGGCGATGCTGCGACTCCTGCCCCTCCTGTGGTTCGCCATACCGTTCCTCGCGGCCCCGGCCCCGGCCCAGGCGGCGCAGTCCGACCCCGTGTCGGGCAACGCGATGACCGCGCGCCTGCTGTCGGTGGAGGACGGCGTGGGGCCGGGCGGCCAGACCGTCTCCGCCGGGCTGCACCTCGAGATGGAGGACGGCTGGAAGACCTACTGGCGCTCCCCCGGCGAGGTCGGCTTGCCGCCCGATCTCGACTGGTCGGGGTCTGAAAACGTCGCCGCCGTCGATCTGAGCTATCCCGCGCCGACGCGGTTCGAGGCCTTCGACATCCAGAACTTCGGCTATGGCGGCGAGGTCGTCTATCCGTTGACCGTGACGCTGACGGAGCCGGGCGAGGCCGCGCGCCTGAACCTTACGGCGACGCTGCTGGTCTGCGCCGATATCTGCGTGCCCGAGACGACGACGCTGGCGCTCGATCTGCCGCGGGGCGGCGGCATCGATGCGGAGGCGGCTGCGATTCTGTCGGACTGGATCGCGCGGGTGCCCGGAACCGGCGAGGAGACCGGGATCGCCCTGACCGACGTGCATCTGGACGAAACCGCGCTGACGCTGACGGCCACCTCGGACGTGCCCTTCGGCGATGTCGACATCTTCCCCGAGCAGGGGGCCTACGCCGCCTTCGACCGCCCCGAGATCCTGCTGTCCGACGGCGGCCGCAGCCTCTGGGCACGGGTGCCGGTGCTGGGCGCGGGCGAGGGGCCGGTCGACCTCACGCTGGTCGACGGCGCGCGGGCCGCGACCCTGCGCGCGGAGCTTTCCGGGACCGCGCCGGAGGCACCGGGCGGCGGCGACGCATTCCTCTGGATGCTGGTGATCGCGGCCCTCGGCGGTCTCGTCCTCAACGTCATGCCCTGCGTGCTGCCGGTCCTGTCGATCAAGCTCGCCTCGGCGTTGCAGGCGCGCGACAAGTCGCCCGCCCGGGTGCGGACCGGGTTCCTCGCCTCGGCCGCCGGGGTCATGGTCTTCTTTCTGGCACTGGCCATCGCCGTCATCGCATTGCGCGCGGCGGGCGTGGCGGTGGGTTGGGGCGTGCAGTTCCAGAGCCCCGCCTTCCTCGCGCTGATGATCGGGCTGATGATGCTCTTCGCGGCCAACATGCTGGGCTTCTTCGAGGTCGGGCTGGGGCAGGTGGCGATGACCGGCATGGCGCGGACGGAGCAGCGCGGCGGCTGGGGCGGCGATTTCGCCACCGGGGCCTTTGCCGCCGTCATGGCCACCCCCTGCTCCGCGCCCTTCATCGGCACCGCCGTGACCTACGCGCTGACGAACGGCCCGGTGGAGATCGTCGCGGTCTTTGCCGCCATGGGGCTGGGCCTCGCGTTACCCTATCTCGCCATCGCCCTCCGGCCCGCGCTGGTGCGGCGGCTGCCGCGGCCGGGGCGGTGGATGAAGCTGGTGCGCATCGTGCTGGGGGCGCTGCTGCTCCTGACCGCGATCTGGCTGACGACGGTGCTGGCGGCCAGCGCCGGCGGGCGGACGGCCGTCGTCGTGGGGGGGCTCGCCACGCTCATGCTGGCGGTGCTGGGGTTGCGGCGGCAGGTCGCGGCGGTGGGCACGGGCGGGTTGGCGGCGGTGCTGCTCGCGGCGCTCCTCCTGCCGCCGACGGACTCAGCGGCGGCCGCGGCGGATGCCGGATGGGAGGTCTTCGACGAGGCCCGCATCGAGGCGGAGGTGGCCGCTGGCCGCACCGTCTTCGTCGACGTCACCGCCGACTGGTGCCTGACCTGCAAGGCCAACAAGCGGCTGGTGCTGGAGCGCGGCGCCGCCGCCGAGGCGCTGGCCGGCACCCTGGCCCTGCAGGCCGACTGGACGCGCCCGGACGCGGCCATAGCGGCCTATCTCGAGGCTAACGGCCGCTTCGGGATTCCCTTCGACGCCGTCTACGGGCCGGGCGCGTCGAAGGGCATCGTCCTGCCGGAGCTGCTGACCGAGAACGCCGTGCTCGACGCGATCAGCCGGGCGGGCATGCGGGCGGACACACCCGGCTGATCCAGGCGTCCACCAGCGCCGTCTCCGCCGTCGTCAGGCTCTGCGCGCGCGGATAGATCGGCGCGGCACGGTCGTCGCGGATCGGCGCGTCCCAGCCGTCGGTCGTTCCGAAGAACCGCGCCACGCCCTCCTCGCCGAACTCCGCGAGGTAGCCCTGCACCACCACGTCGAGATAGCTGCGCAGGATCGGGTGTGCCGCGTCCGGGGCGGGATGAAGGTCGTCGGGAATGTGGTAGATCGACGGACCCTCCGGCAGGGGTGCGCGCAGGTAGCCGGCTTCCCGCGCGTCGAGCGCCTCCCAGTTGCCCATCGGCACCTCCGCCGTCAGCCCGTCTATTTGCCCCATCGGGTCGCGCACGGCCGTCAGGAACGGTGCGGGATGCAGCTTCGTGTGCCGCCACACGCGCCGCCAGCCGCGCACCGTCAGGGGCGTGCCGCCGGGGTAGGCGTGGGTCCGGCGGTTCACGAGGCTGCCGTAGCCGAAGAAGCGGTGCATCTTTCCCCCTTGCGTGATCGGGCCGAGGTTTCGTATGGGACACGGGCACGCTGCGGGAGACACTGTCGCAAGACAGGGCCGAAGGAGCAACCGCCCCGGTAAACTCTCAGGCGAACGGACCCTGCGTGCAACGACGACTCTGGAGAGAGGCCCGGTTCTGGAGAAAAGTCCGGGGCGGGTCCGCCGAAGGGATAGCGATCTCAGGCGCAAAGGACAGAGGGGGCATCTGACACGGGCCGGAAGGCCCCGAGGAGGTGCGACCATGTCCGTCGATCACGCAGCAGAAGCAGCCGATCCGATTGCCCTGCCCCTGGCGGCGCTGCACGCCGAGTTGGGTGGCAGGATGGTGTCCTTCGCGGGATACGCGATGCCGGTGCAATACCCCGCCGGGGTCATGGCCGAGCACCTGCACGTGCGCGAAAAGGCTGGGCTCTTCGACGTGTCGCACATGGGGCAGGTTGTGATCCGGGGCGAGGGGGCCGCCGAGGCTCTCGAGCGTCTGGTGCCCGCCAATGCCGTCGATCTGCACGAGGGCCGGCAGCGCTACGGCCTGCTGACGCTGCCGGGCGGCGGCGTGGCCGACGATCTGATGTTTGCGAACCGGGGCGACCACCTCTTCGTCGTCGTCAACGGCTCGATGAAGCACGCCGACATGGAAATCCTGCGCACCGGTCTGCCGGAGCTTTCCGTCGAGCTGATCGAGGACCGGGTCCTGCTGGCGCTGCAGGGGCCCTCGGCGGAGGCGGTGCTGGAGGCGCTGGTGCCCGGCGTGGCGGCGATGCGGTTCATGGACGCAGCCACCCACGCCTGGCGGGGGGCCGACCTCTGGATCAGCCGGTCGGGCTATACCGGGGAGGACGGCTACGAGATCAGCGTGCCGGTCGCACAGGCAGAGGCCTTCGCCCGCGCCCTGCTGGCGCATGACGACGTGATGCCGATCGGCCTCGGCGCGCGCGACTCGCTGCGGCTGGAGGCCGGCATGCCGCTTTACGGCCAGGACGTGACGCCCGGGACGACGCCGGTCGAGGCCGATCTCGGGTGGTCGATCCAGAAGATCCGGCGCAGCGGCGGCGCGCGCGCGGGCGGCTTTCCGGGGTCCGACCGCATCCTCGCGGAGCTGCTCGACGGTCCGGCCCGCCGCCGCACGGGCCTCCTCCCCGAAGGCCGCGCGCCGATGCGGGCCGGCGTGTTGCTCTACGAAGGCGAGGACGCCGCAGCGCCGGTCGGCACCGTCACCTCCGGCGGCTTCGGCCCTTCGGTGGGCGCGCCGGTGGCGATGGGCTACGTTCCCGCTGGAACCGAAGCGGGGACCACGCTTTATGGAGAGGTGCGCGGCAAGCGGCTGCCCGTGACGGTCGCGAACCTGCCGTTCCACGCGCCGCGCTACAAACGCTGAGGCATCCATCCTGAATGAGCCGGGAGAGAGAGACGATGAAATATACCGAAGACCATGAATGGCTGGACGACAACGACGGCATCGTCAGCGTCGGCATCACCGCACATGCGGCGACGCAACTGGGCGACGTAGTGTTCGTCGACCTGCCCGAGATCGGCCGAGAGGTGACCAGGGGCGAGGAGATCGTGGTGATCGAATCGGTCAAGGCCGCCTCCGACATCCTCGCTCCGCTCGACGGCGAGATCGTCGAGGTGAACACGGCGTTGGCTGACAACCCTGGTCTGGTGAACGAGGACGCCGAGGCCGCGTGGTTCTTCCGGATGACGACGTCCACGCCCGAGGAGATGGACGGGCTGATGGACGAGGACGGATACAAGGAGTTCATCGAGGAGTGACGCAGGCGGCGGTCCGTGGCGCGCGACAATCACGCCGTTGCCTCGACGCATGAAGGAGAATGCCCATGCCCGCGCGGATCGTCCCGAACCTCGCTGCCGCAGATCCGGCCCGCACCGCCGTGTTCTACCATAGCGTCTTTGGGCTGGACGTTGTTATGGACCATGGCTGGATCGCGACCGTCGCGGCCAACGCGGTTCAGCCGAGCCACCTTTCCTTCGCGACCGAAGGCGGGTCGGGCACCGCCGTCCCCGCGATCTCCATCGAGGTCGACGATCTCGACGCCATTCTCGCTGCCGCCAGGGCGGCGGGCGCTGCCATTCCCTACGGGCCCGTTCTCGAGCCTTGGGGTGTTCGTCGCTTCTATCTTGAGGACCCCGACGGCCATCTCATCAACGTCCTGACCCATTCCGCCTGACCCGGAGCCACCCCATGTCCCTGACCGACTACGACACCTATGATTTCGCCAACCGCCGCCACATCGGGCCCTCCCCCGAGGAGATGGAGGCGATGCTGAAGGTCGTCGGCTGCGCCACGCTCGACGCGCTGATCGACGAGACGGTGCCGAAGTCGATCCGGCAGGCGGAGCCGCTGCCCTGGCCGCAGATGACGGAGCACGCGATCCTGGGGCGGATGCGGGCGCTGGCACACAAGAACCGCGTCACGGTCAGCATGATCGGTCAGGGCTATTCCGACACCGTGACGCCGCCCGCGATCCAGCGCAACATCCTCGAGAATCCGGCCTGGTACACGGCCTACACCCCCTATCAGCCCGAAATCGCGCAAGGCAGACTCGAGGCGCTGCTGAACTTCCAGACCATGGTGTCGGACCTGACCGGCCTGCCCGTCGCCAATGCCTCGCTCCTCGACGAGGCGACGGCCTGCGCCGAGGCCATGGTGATGGCGCAGCGGGCGGGCAAGTCGAAGGCTACGGCCTTCTTCGTCGACGCGCGCTGTCACCCGCAGAATATAGCGGTGATGCGGACACGTGCAGCGCCGCTCGGCATCGAGCTCATCGTGGCGGAGGTGGACGCGCTGGAGGCGGGCGAGGTCTTCGGTGCGATCTTCCAGTATCCCGACACCACCGGCCGCCTGCGCGATCTCACCCCGCAGATCGAGGCGCTGCACGGCGCGGGCGCGCTGGCCGTCGTGGCGACCGACCTGCTGGCGCTCTGTCTCCTGAAGGAGCCGGGGGCGATGGGGGCCGATATTGCGGTCGGCTCGGCGCAGCGCTTCGGCGTGCCGCTGGGCTATGGCGGGCCGCATGCGGCGTTCTTCGCCTGCTCCGATCCGCTCAAGCGCACCATGCCGGGCCGCCTGGTGGGCGTCAGCGTCGACAGCCACGGCAACAAGGCCTACCGGCTGGCGCTGCAGACCCGCGAGCAGCACATCCGCCGCGAGAAGGCGACGTCGAACGTCTGCACCGCGCAGGCGCTGCTGGCGGTGATGGCGAGCTTCTACGCGGTGTTCCACGGGCCCAGGGGCCTGCACCACATCGCCACCCACGTCCACGCCCATGCCGTCGCCCTGCGCGAGGCGCTGCGGGCCGGCGGGGTCGACGTGGCCGAGGGGCCGATGTTCGACACGCTCGCCGTGACGGTGCCGGACCGGGATGCGACATGGCAAAAGGCGCGCGACGCCGGCATCACCCTGCGCAAAATGGGCACGGACCGGCTCGGCATCGCCTGCGACGAGCTCACCGACCTCGAGACGCTGACGAAGCTCCTCGGCGTCTTCGGCATCGACGCCGCCCCCGACCTGCGCATCGACATCCCCGACGCGCTGAAACGGCGGAGCAGCTACCTCACGCATCCGATCTTCCACATGAACCGGGCCGAGGCCGAGATGATGCGCTACATGCGCCGCCTCGCCGACCGCGACCTGGCGCTCGACCGCTCGATGATCCCGCTCGGCTCCTGCACGATGAAGCTCAACGCCGCCGTCGAGATGATGCCGGTGAGCTTTCCCGCGTTCAGCCGCCTGCACCCCTTCGCCCCCGCCGAGGACGCCACGGGCTACAAGGAGATGATCGACGAGCTCAGCGACCGGCTCTGCGTCATCACCGGCTACGACGCGATGTCGATGCAGCCCAACTCCGGCGCGCAGGGCGAATACGCGGGACTGCTCACCATCGCGGCCTACCACGCGGCACAGGGCGAGACGCGGCGCATCTGCCTGATCCCCACCTCCGCCCACGGCACCAATCCGGCCAGTGCCCAGATGGCGGGCATGAAGGTCGTGGTGGTCAAGGCGGCGGCGAACGGCGACATCGACCTCGATGACTTCCGCGCCAAGGCGGAGGCCGCGGGCGACGACCTCGCCGCCTGCATGATCACCTACCCCAGCACCCACGGCGTGTTCGAGGACACCGTGCGCGAGATCTGCGACATCACCCACGCCCACGGCGGGCAGGTCTATCTGGACGGCGCCAACCTCAACGCGCTGGTCGGGCTGGCCAAGCCCGGCGAGATCGGCGCGGACGTAAGCCACCTCAACCTGCACAAGACCTTCTGCATCCCGCATGGCGGCGGCGGCCCCGGAATGGGGCCGATCGGCGTCAAGGCGCACCTCGCACCCTACCTCCCCGGCCATCCGGAGACGGACGGGGCCGGGGCGGAACCGGAACCCGGCCCGGTGTCGGCCGCGCCCTACGGCTCCGCCTCGATCCTGCCGATCAGCTATGCCTACGTCATGATGATGGGCGGCGCGGGCCTGACGCAGGCCACCAAGGTGGCGATCCTCTCGGCGAACTATATCGCCGCGCGCCTCGACGGAGCCTTCGACGTGCTCTTCACGGGACAGAACGGCCGCGTCGCGCATGAATGCATCCTCGACACGCGCCCGTTTGCCGCAAGTGCCGGCGTCACCGTGGACGATGTCGCCAAGCGCCTGATCGACAACGGCTTCCACGCGCCGACGATGAGCTGGCCGGTGTCGGGAACCCTCATGGTGGAGCCGACGGAAAGCGAGCCCAAACCCGAACTCGACCGCTTCATCAACGCGATGCTCGCGATCCGCGCCGAAATCGCGGCGGTGGAGTCGGGCGAGATGGACCGCGCCGACAACCCGTTGAAGAACGCGCCGCACACGATGGAGGACCTCGTGCGCGACTGGGACCATCCCTATTCGCGCGAGGACGCCTGCTTCCCGGCGGGGGCCTTCCGCGTCGACAAATACTGGCCGCCGGTCAACCGGGTCGACAACGTGGCCGGCGACCGCAACCTCATCTGCACCTGCCCCCCCGTGGAAGACTACATGGAAGCCGCGGAGTAAGCGCCCCCGCAAAGCGGGGTCGCGTGCGGTCAAAAGGAGCGCCCCAGAGCGGCAGGGCATCCCGCGAACGCGGGATGTCCCGAAAGCGGTCCGCCCCCGCCCCCGCTTTGAGGTCCTGGAACGCCCGGGAAGCTGCCGCCCCGAACCGACCCCGATCGTCAGAAGCCCCGCACCTCGCTTGACGCCGCCCCCGCACACCGCCATACGCAGCGCCGTTGGGGTCGTAGCTCAGTTGGTAGAGCGCGTCGTTCGCAATGACGAGGTCAGGGGTTCGATTCCCCTCGGCTCCACCAGCCTAAAAGATTGAGACCGAGTGTTCCAGGCACGTTCGATGAGCGACTTCGTCGGAAAGACCTTGCTGGCGGGAACAACGGTCCTTGGCTCCGACGGTGCCGGAGTGAACCGGTTTCAGGTTTTCGGAACGATCTCATCCGTTGAACCACAAGGAGTGACGTTCGAGCGGGCGGGCGGCGAGGGGCCCTTCACGCTGCCGCCCGACACGGCACGTCTCCAGTTGGCCGCCGCCGGTGAATACAGGTTGTCCGGGTCCGGCCGGACCATCTCGAATCCGGATCTCCTCTGCATCTGCACCGTGCATCAGCCCTGACTTCGATGGAGACACCGATCCGGTGGAGCGGGACGCGTATCCATCCACAATTGACCTCGGGTCGCTTTCTGCGCAAAAGTGATGCTGCATTGCAGCATCGGAGCGCCCATGGTCACGATCATCACCGTCGCCCAGCAGAAAGGCGGGTCGGGCAAGACGACGCTGACGGCTCACCTTGCGACGGAGCTCGCGTCGCGGGGGCACCGCGTCGCGCTGCTCGACGTCGATCCGCAAGGATCGCTCGGGCGGTGGTTCCTGATGCGCTTCGAGCGGGAGGGGGGCCTGAAGGGCGACATCACCTTCTCGACCTCCTCGGCCTGGGGCGTCACGTTCGAATGCACCAAATACAGGGACGACTACGACTTCGTGCTGATCGACACGCCGCCCAAGATCGACAGCGACCTGAAACCCGCCCTGCGGATCGCCGACCTGGTGGTGGTGCCGGTGTCGGCGTCGGAGGTCGATCTCTGGGCCACCGAGGGCGTGCTCGATCTCGCGGCGCGGGAGGGCAAGCGACCCGTCGTCGTCCTCAACCGGGCGCGGGCGGGCACCAGGCTGGGCGAGCGCATTCTGGCGGCGTTGCAGGGGCTGGAGGCGGATGCGGCGAAGACGGTTCTGGGGCAGCGGGTCGCCTATGCCGAAGCGCTCGGCGCGGGGCAGGGGGTCTGCGAGTTCCCGGGAGCCAGGGCGGCGGCCGATGAGGTGGCGGCCCTCGCCGACGAGTTGCTCGCGCGGCTCGACACCTGAGAGCACGCCGCTGAGACTTGGCGCGCCAAACCGCCATCCTGGGAAGCGGCCGCGCCGGTGGCGACCTTGCGGCCAAATCACCAGGAGTCTAGCCATGCGGGACCGTTCGCTTCCGAGGCCCGCGCTCCCATGTTCACCGGCATCATCACCGACATCGGCCGCATCCGGCACCTCGAGCGGCGCGGCGATCTGCGGGCGCGCATCGGCACGGCCTTCGACGCGTCGGGCATCGACCTCGGCGCCTCCATCGCCTGCGACGGCTGCTGCCTGACGGTGGTGGACCGGGGCACCGACGCGGAGGGGCACTGGTTCGACGTCGACATCAGCGCCGAGAGCCGGTCGAAGACTGCCCTCGGGGCCTGGATCGAGCATACGCGGGTCAATCTCGAGCGGTCGCTGCGAGTCGGCGACGAGCTGGGCGGCCATATCGTGTCGGGGCATGTGGACGGGACGGCGCAGATCGTATCGATCGCGCCCGAGGGGGATTCGATCCGCTACCAGTTCCGCGCGCCCGACGCGCTGGCTCGCTTCATCGCGCAAAAGGGGTCGGTCGCGCTCAACGGCACCTCGCTTACCGTCAACGAAGTGGAGGGCGCGATCTTCGGCGTGAACCTCATTCCGCACACGCAGGCGGTGACGACCTGGGGCGGGGCGAAGGTCGGCGACCGCGTCAATCTCGAGATTGACACCCTGGCCCGCTACGTCGCGCGGCTGGCCGAGGCGGGGTGAAGCGCCGCGTCGTCGCTTCGCTGGAGGACGCGGGCGGGGACCGCTGTGTCGATATCCTGCAGGATGACGCCGGTTTCGCCTGGGTCGAATGTCGCCGCGACCCGGAGGATGGGCACGGCTGGCGGCACCTGCATCCGCCGCGCGCGGGGTTCGCAGATGCGGCAACGGCCCGCGCCGCTGCCGCCGCGACGGTCGGATGGTTGACCGCCCGACTTGCGCCGTGTCCCGCTCCGGGTGCAATCTGTCGCGAGAACGGAGCGCGCGCATGACCCTGACCCCCGGCATCGGCCATAATTCCCGGCAGGACTTCGACGGCTACACCGGGCGCCTTCACCAGTGGCGCAGGGCCCGCCGCGCCCTGATCCCCAACACGATGCCCATCGAGGTCGTGCGGATGCGGGTGCGCCGGGCCGCGGCCCTCGGCCTCGACTACGGCACCTACGCCGGCGTGCGGGCGGCGACCGGGCGCGACATCGTGGCGCTGCTCTTCTCGTCGAATGCGCTCGGCATGATCCGGGCGGTGGAACCGGATACGGCGCGGGTCGCGAAGCTGGCGCAGGTCGCCGCCGTGCGCGGCGTGCTCGTCCATCGCCCGCTCGCACCGGTCGCCGCGCCACCGCTCGACTGGGCCGCCGCCGCGCCATCCTTCGTCCAGAGCTGGGCCGCGACGCGCGACCGCCTGCGCGACGTGCTGCGCGCCGAGAACCTGCCGCCCGACGGCGTCCTCCTGATCGGCGAGACGGCGTTCGAGGCGAGCTGGTGCGCCGCAGCACGGGCCGCGGGCTACCTCAGCGGCGCGCGCTATTTCGGAGCCAAGGCATGATGGCGACCCGGCGGCTTTCGGCGGGGCGGTCGCGGCCGGCGGCGACGCGGGTGCCCGGCGCGCCCGTGCCACTGGCAGACCCGCGCCGGGGCCGCTAGACGGTTCGGGCAAAGCGAGGTGCCCATGGCCGACCCCATTCCCTTCGAGCAGCCCGGACCGGTCGAGGCCGGCTTTTCCGACATCATCTCCGCCATCGAGGATATCATCGAGGACGCGCGCAACGGGCGCATGTTCATCCTGGTGGACCACGAGGACCGCGAGAACGAGGGCGACCTCGTCATCCCCGCACAGATGGCCACGCCCGACGCGATCAACTTCATGGCGACCCATGGCCGAGGCCTGATATGCCTGACCCTGCCGGGCGAGCGGATCGACGCGCTCGGCCTGCCGCTGATGGCGTCGCAGAACTCGTCGCGCCACGAGACCGCCTTCACCGTTTCCATCGAGGCCCGCGAGGGCGTCTCCACCGGCATTTCCGCCCATGACCGCGCCCGCACCGTCTCGGTCGCCATCGACCATTCGAAGGGGGCCGCCGACATTGCAACGCCGGGCCACGTCTTCCCGCTGCGCGCCCGCGACGGCGGCGTGCTGGTCCGCGCCGGCCACACCGAGGCGGCGAGCGACATTGCGCGGCTGGCCGGCCTGAACCCCTCCGGCGTGATCTGCGAGATCATGAACGACGACGGCAGCATGGCGCGCCTGCCCGACCTCATCGCCTTCGCGCAACGGCACGGCCTCAAGATCGGGACGATCAGCGACCTGATCTCCTACCGCCGCCGCAACGACAACCTCGTCAAGCAGACCGACGCGCGGTCGGTGACCAGCCGCATCGGCGGCGAATGGTTGATGCGGGTGTTCACGGACGCCACCCAGGGGTCGGAGCATGTCGTGCTGACCAAGGGCGACATCGGGAATGGGCCGGTCGGCGGCCCGGTCCTCGTGCGGATGCATGCGATGAACCCGCTGGAGGATGCGCTCGGCATCGGCGACAGCGACCTCGCCGGGGCGATGCAGGTCATCGCGGAGGCGCGACGCGGCGTCGTCGTGCTGCTGCGCGACACCGACATGAAGCTCGACGTGCCGGGGCAGGAGGGCGTCTCGCCCCGCAAGCTTCGGCAATACGGGCTGGGCGCGCAGATCCTGGCGGCGCTGAACATCCATGAGATGGAACTGGTGACGAACTCCGGCGCGCCCCGCGTCGTCGGACTCGAGGCCTACGGGCTGACCATCACCGGCACCCACGCGATACCGAAAGGCTGACGCCATGGCCGGACATTCCGACGCCGCCCTGACCCCGCCGACCTTCGAGGCGCCGGTGAAGGTGCTGATCGTCATCGCGCCCTATTACGGGGCCATCGCCGCGGCGCAGCTCGCCTCCACGCGCGCGGTGCTGGACGGCGCGGGGGTGGACCACGAGACGGTGGAGATGCCCGGCTCGCTCGAGATCCCGACGGCGATCGGCATCGCCTTCCGGCAGGCGGAGTTCGACGGCTACGTCGCCCTCGGCTGCGTCATCCGGGGGCGGACCTCGCATTACGACGTGGTGGTGAACGAGAGCGCCCGCGGCATCGCCACGCTGGGCCTCGCCGGGGCCTGCATCGGCAACGGAATCATCACCGTCGAGAACATGGAGCAGGCGGAGGAGCGCGCCGATGCGGCCCGCCTCGATACCGCCGGCGGGGCGGCGGTGGCGGTCCTGCACCTTATCGCGCTGCGCCGCACGATGAAGAAGGCGGAGAGCGGCGTCGGCTTCAGGCCCGGCGCGTTCCAACACGATGCCGCGCGGAAAGGGCCGACCGTCGCGTGACGGCGCGCCGGCTCTCGTGGCGGTTTTCGCGCGCGACGTCCGTCCTCGCTTGACGCCCCCCGGCGGCCCCCATAGGTCGCGCGGATGCCTGACATGACATCTCCCATGACCCCGGACGACAAACGCCTCCTGAAGCGCCGGATGAAGTCCGCCGCACGCCTCTACGCCGTGCAGGCCCTGTTCCAGATGGAGGCGATGGGACAGACCGTCGACAAGGTCCGCGTCGAGTTCGAGGACCACCGCTTCGGCATGGTCACCGACGAGGGCGCGTTCGAGGAGGGCGACGTGACGCTCTTTCGCGCGCTGCTCGACGGCGCGGTCGAGCATCAGGCCCGCGTCGACCAGCTCACCGATCGGGCACTGGTGGCGAAATGGCCGATCGCCCGCATCGACCCGACGCTGCGCGCCGTCTTCCGGGCCGCCGGATCGGAGCTCGTCGCCCGCGACACGCCACCCAAGGTGGTCATCAACGAGTTCGTCGAGGTCGCCCGCGCCTTCTTCCCGGAAGGCAAGGAGGCGGGTTTCGTGAACGCCGTGCTGGATCACATGGCGCGTGCCGCCAGACCCTCGGCGTTCTGAGCCCGAAACCGGATACCTGGAGAGCGGGGACGGGTCAGGCGCCGGCGCTTCGGCGACGGCCGACCGTCGCGCCCGCGACGAGCCAGGCCACGACCAGGAGCGCCGCCGTGCCGGCGAGGAACAGCGCGAAGGCCTGCGGCACCGAGGCGAGTGGCAGGAGGGCGGCCAGCGGCGGCGCGACGGTCCCCACGATCAGCATCCAGCCCAGCGTCAGCATCCCCCAGAGGGCGACGACCGTGCCGAGCGCCAGTCCCAGCAGGCCGACGCCGCGTCCGCGCTGCCGCATCGGCAGCCGGCCCATGCGCCGCAGGGCGGTCGCCAGGCGGGCCAGATCGTGCCCCATCCCGAGGATCGCGGGCACGAGCAGAAGGACGAGGACCATCCCGAAGCCCAGCCCGTAGCTGAGCGTGATGACCGTGGGCCGCAGGAACTGCGCGTCTGACGAGGTCTCGTAGAGGAGCGGGGCGAGGCCCAGGACCGTCGTCAGCGTGGTCAGCAGGATCGGCCGCAGCCGGTCGCAGACCGCGTCGGTGATGGCGGGCATCAGCGCCCGGTCGCGCGCGTATTCATCCACCGTCGAGACCAGCACGATCGAATCGTTGATGATGATGCCGGTCATGCCGATCAGCCCCACGACCGAGAACATGCTGAGCGGCACCTCCCACCACCAGTGGCCCCAGATCGCGCCGATCAGGCCGAACGGGATGACCGCCATGATGACGGCCGGCCGCGTCCAGCTCGAGAAGATCCAGGCGAGGACGAGGTAGATGCCCAGAAGGCAGGCGACCAGCCCCAGCGTCGCGTCGGTCAGGAACTCGCGCTCCTGCTCCGCCAGCCCGCCCTGGCGGCTGCCGACCTGGTAGGTCGCCTCGATCCCGGGCAGGATATCGTCGGTCAGTGCCCGGCGGATCTCGGTGGCGTGCGCCGCGTCGTCCTGCGCGATCTCGCCCGAGACGGTGACGACCTGCAGGCCGTTGTCGCGCTGCACCGTCCCGAAACCGGAGCGCACCGCGACCGTCACGATATCCGCGAGGGCCACGTAGCCGCCGGTCGGCGCCGCGAGCCGCATCGTGTCGAGGAAGTCGGCGCGCACCTCGCCCTCGGGCAGCTCGACCCGGATGGTGCCGGTGCGGGGGCCTGAGGGGAAGGTCGCCGCCTCAATCCCGTTCAGGCGGTTGCGCAATTCGCGCCCGAGGCCGGCGACGTCGAAGCCGAGCGCCTCGCCCTGCGGCGTCAGGTTCAGGATCAGCTCGTCCTTGTCGTAAGGCAGGCTGTCCTCCACCCCCGACACCTCGGGAAAGGCCAGGACCGCAGTCTTCAGCGCCTCGGCGGCCGCCTTCAGGGTCGCCGCGTCCGCGCCGAAGAAGTCGACCGACAGGCCGTCGCCGCCGGGGCCGGAGCCCCAGCTTCGGAAGCTGATCTCCTCGGTCAGCGGCAATTGCCGCACCGCATCCTGCAGGGCGGTGACGAACTCGCCGGAGGAATAGGGGCGCAGGTCGGCCGCCACCATCTCGATCGAGATGGCGCCGAGTTGCTCGGGATCCTTGTCGTCCGCGGAGGCCAGCTCGCGCCCCGAGTTGCCGCCGATTTCGGCCAGCACGTAGAGCAGCGGGTTGACGCCGTATTCATCCTCGAACGCCTTGGCCACCTGCGTCGTGGCGCGCTGCAACTCGCGCATCTGCGCCAGCGCATCGGCGCGGTCGGCACCGTCCACCGTGGCGAAGTTGCCGGTGACCGAGCCCTGCTCGGGCGAGTTGAAGAACCGCCACGGCACGTCGCCCCGCAGGATCAGCGCGGTCTGTGTCGCCAGCAACACGACCGCCGCCGCCGCCACCGGGTAGCGCGCCCAGAGGGCGAGGCGGACGAGGGGACGGAACACCGCCTCGCGCGCCCAGCGGAAGCCGCGGTTGAAGAGCCGCGAGGGCAGGTCGTACCAATGCTCCCGCGCGGTGTGCCGGAGCGCCCCGGCCATATGATGCGGCAGGATCAGGAAACATTCCACCAGCGAGGCGAGCAGCACGACGATCACGGTGAAGGGGATGTCGATAATGAGGTCGCCGAACCGCCCGCCGATCGCCACCAGCCCGAAAAAGGCGATGACGGTGGTCAGCGTCGCCGAGAAGACCGCCGGGAACATCCGCTTCGCCGCGTTCTCGGCGGCCGTCACCGGGTCTTCCCCAAGGCGGCGCGCCCGGAAATCGGCGTGTTCGCCCACCACGATGGCGTCGTCCACCACGATGCCCAGCGTGATGATGAGCGCGAAGAGCGAGATCATGTTGATGGTGATGCCCGCCGCCCACATCAACGCCAGCGCCGACAGCATCGACACCGGGATGCCCGCGGCGACCCAGAGAGCAGTGCGCGCGTTCAGAAAGAGGAACAGCAGGCCGACGACGAGGGCGAGCCCGAGGATGGCGTTGTCGACCAGAAGGTCGATGCGCCCGGTGATGGCCTCGCTCCGGGTGCGGATCAGCTCGATCGAGGTGCCCTCCGGCGCGTCCTGCAGCACGCCGGCCGCGACCGATTCCACCTGGTTCTGCAGGGCGATGGCGTCGCCTTCCGCGGTGCGGTCGACGCGGATGCTGATGGCCGGATCGTCGCCGGTGAAATAGGCGCGGTCGCGGTCCACGCCGCCCGGGATGACGGTCGCTACATCGCCCAGCGTCAGCGTGGCGCCGCCCGCCCCCCGGCGCAGCACGATCCCCTCGATCTCGGAGGCGCTGCGGCGCGCGGTGCCGGTGCGCACGCGGGCGTTGGCGCCGCTCACGTCGCCCGCGGGGTCCGCCTGCGCCGCCGCTGACAGGGCCTCGGCGATCTGCGTCAGGGTCAGCCCGTGGCGCAGCAGGTTGGCCGTCGGCACCTCGACGACGATCTCCGGGTCGGCGATGCCGCGCACGGTCGTCCGGGTCACGCCGGCCGCGAACAGGCGGGTGACGAAATCGTCGGCGATGCGCGCCAGCTGGTCGACGCCGAGAGGTCCGGAGACGATGACGTCGGTCACCCTGTCGCGCCAGCGGCCCTGTCGGACCTCCGGGTCGTCGATGCCCTCGGGCAGGCCGGTCACGCCGTCGATTGCCGCCTGCACCTCGTCGGCAGCGGCCGCGATGTCGGCACCGGCCTCGAACTCGAGCTCGATGACGGCCCCGCCCTCGCGGGAGGTGGCGGAGCTGTCGGTCACGCCGTCCACCGCCAGCAGGGCGGGTTCCAGAAGCTGCACGATGCCTGCATCGACGTCCTCGGCCCCCGCGCCGTCCCAGGCGACGGAAATGGCGACGCCGTCGATCACCACGTCGGGGAAGAACTGCGCCCGCATGTTCGGAATGGCGAGCGCCCCCGCGGCCAGCATCAGCACGAGGAGGAGGTTCGCCGCCGTCCCGTGTCGGGCGAAGTAGCCGATCACGACCACGTCAGCCGCCCATCCGCGATTCGATGCTCTCGACCATCGCCGCGGGCACCGTCTCGGCCTCGAGCTGCGTCAGCATCCGTGCCTTCATCTCCGCCGGGATGCGTTCGTTCGCCTCGACGACGGCGCGCAGGCGGGCGCGGCGCTCGGGGTCGAGGACCACGTCCAGCACCTCCGGCTCGGCGATGCCGGGGCGCACGGGCCGGACGCGGATGCCCGACCCCAGCGCCGGGGAGCGTTCCGCCACGATGTCGCGGCCGCCGATGTCGCCAGTCACCAGCACGTCGTCGCCCTGTCGCCGAAGCAGCACGACCGGGATCTCCTCGAGCCGTTCCCCGGGCCCGAGCGCCAGCACGGACTCCAGGGCCGACACCGCGGTGGAGGGCAGGCGGATCACCTCCGCCAGCGGCGGCTCCTGCACCTCGATGCGCACGAAATCGCCGGGACGGAAGCCCTGGGCATCCTCCAGCGTGGCGAAGACCAGGCGCCCGGTCTGCCCTTCGCCAACCGAGGCGGCCTCCCGCGTGATGGTGCCGCGCGCCGCAAGGTCGATGCCCTGCACGTCGAGGACCGCCCGCACGCCCGCCCCCGTCATGTCGCCCGCGCCATCGAGCAGCCGGGCGTGCTGCGCCGCGGAGAGCCGGAACGTCACCTCCAGCGCGCGCGGGTCGATCAGCGTGGCGATCTTCTCGTTGGCCGAGACGAGTCCGCCGCGCAGCACCGAGACGTCCGTCAACTGGCCCGCGAACTCGGCGCGGAGCATGCGGTCGCTCAGGTCGCGCTCGGCCTCGGTCACGGCGATCCGGGCGCGGTCGATGGCGAGTGTGGCGGTGTCGATGCGCGCCTCCTCCCGCGCCGCTGCGCCCCGCTGCGTCAGGATGGTCTGCTCGGCCGCGGACAGCGTCAGTTCCGCCGTCTCCACCGCCGCGATGGAGCCGACGCCGCGCTGCGCCAGATCCTGCTGGCGGCCGAGCGCCTGCCTCTGGAGGTCGCGCTGACGCTCCGCTCCGGCCAGCTCGTCGCGCGCGAGGGCGAGCCCGCGCTCCGCGTCGCGCAGCTCCGCCTCCGCCCCGGCGAGGTCAGCGCGTGCGATGGCCACCGCGGCCTCCGCGCCGGCAGGGTCGATGCGCAGCAGGAGCTGCCCCTCGGCCACGCGCCCGCCCTCCTCGAACCCCTCGGCCAGTTCGACCACCCGGCCCGCGACCGGCGCGCGCAGCTCGAACACGCGGCGCGCGCGGATCTCGCCGAACGCCGTCAGCGTGGGAGCGACGGTCTCGAGCTTTGCGGTCAGCACGTTGGCGGCCAGGACCCTCTCGCGGGCGGGTGGCCCGCCGCCGCCGCCTTCGCCCCGTGCGTCGAGCGCCGACAGCGTGATCTGCCCTGCCCAGCCCAAGAGGCCCGCGGCGAAGGCGAAGAGAAAGAGCGCGACGAGGCTGCGTCCGAGAAATCGCATGAAGGGTCCGGTTGGTTGGCACCGCGACAGATAGGCCGTTTCAAGCGCCATCCCAAGTCACACGTTCGCGGGGTGCGGTTCCGTCGGGGCCGGGCGTGAATCTCCGAAAGAACCTTCAATCCTCGAAAAAGTCGTCGTCCATCTTCTTGAGCACGAGCGTCTCCTGAACCCGGCACCCGACGTCATGCCGGATCATCAGACGGACGAGCTTGTCCCCGTCAATCATCACGATCCGCTTCGACAGCATTTCCGCGGTGTCGACGGCGTCGCGCGTGAAGGTGGACGTGGTGACGAACAGGCCCTTGGCCGCCTTGAAGCGGTCGAGCGATCCGAAGAAATCACGGATCGCGCCGGCGCCGACACTGTTGTTCTCGCCATAGCGTTTCGCCTGAACGTAGACCCGGTCGAGCCCGAGCGCATCCTGATCGATTACTCCGTCCACGCCGCCGTCGCCCGACTTGCCGACCAGTGCCCGGTCCACGGAGACGGTAGAGCCGCCGTAGCCCATGGTGACGAGGAGGTTGACGACGAGCTTCTCGAAGAAGGCGGGCGGGGCGGCTCGGATGCGGGCGAGGAGCTCGGCGGCGAGATCGGCGTCGAGTTGGGCGTGGGACCTGCGCCAAGCCTCCTTGGGATTGGAGCCTATCGCTTCCGCTTCCGGTGCGGGTTCCTGCAGCACGCGCCCAATCGAAGCAGCACCGCTCCGTTTCGAGAAGGCGCGGAAGGCCTCGAAGCGGTCCAGAAATCCAACCGTCATACGCTCGGGAGGGTCTGCGAGCACGGTCCGCCCCTCGTCGGTGATGCGGAAATGGCCGCGGCGCGTGTTCTCCACGAGGCCGGCATGCTTCAGATAGCTGCGCGCCCAATGGATCCGATTTGCAATGATCGTCTGCTGTCCTGAAGGAAGCAACGCGGCGCGCTCGTCCGCCGAGAGGCCAAGATCGGCGGACACGCGCTCGACCACATCGCCAATCCGCACCTCCCCCGCGGCTCCATGGCGGAGCACCGGCAGCATCAGGCTCTGATAATTCGGGGTCATCCCCTCATTTCCTCCTCAGGTGCTCGTCCAGCCGGGGCATGATCTCGACGAAGTTGCACGGCCTGTGGCGGTAGTCGAGTTGCGGCGCGAGGATCTCGTCCCAGGCGTCGCGGCAGGCCGACGGCGAGCCGGGCAGCGCAAAGAGATAGGTGCCCTGCGCCACCCCGGCGCAGGCGCGCGATTGCACGGCGGAGGTGCCGATCTTCTTCATCGAGACGATGGTAAACAGGGTGGCGAAGGCGTCGATCTCCTTTTCGTAGACGTCGCGATGCGCTTCCACCGTCACGTCGCGGCCCGTCAGCCCCGTGCCGCCCGTGGTGATCACGACATCGACGCCCGCGTCGGCGCACCACGCCCGCAGGTGCTGCGCGATGGCCTTGCGGTCGTCGCGCTCGAGCGCGCGGGCGGCGAGCCTGTGACCGGCCTGCGTCAATCGCTCTACCAACGTGTCGCCGGAGCGGTCGTCCTGCGGCTTGCGCGTGTCGCTGACCGTAAGCACGGCGATGCGGCAGGGCAGGAACGCGCGCCCGTTTCCGGTATCGGTCATCGGCCCGGTATCGGTCATCGGCGCAGGGCCTCCCATCCGAGGCGCAGGGCCAGGCCACCGAAGAGGAGCGCCGTGACCCGCCGGAGCACGCCCTGCGTGGCCCCCGACCGCCCCAGACGGGCCGAGGCGCGGCCGGCGAAGACCCCGACCATCCCGTTCACGAGGAGGCCGCCCGTCGCGATGATCGCGCCCATGACGAGGAACTGCGGCATGACCGGGAGGGTGTGGTTCACGAATTGCGGCAAAAGCGCCAGAATGAAGAGGATCACCTTCGGGTTCGAGAGGTTCACGAGCATCCCGTCGCGGAACGCCGCCCAGGGACGCCGCGGCGCGCCCCCCGGCGGCTCGGCTGGCGGCGCCGTCCAGGTCCGCCAGGCCAGCCAGAGCAGATAGGCCGCCCCGGCCCAGCGGATCGCGCCGAACGCCGCCGGATAGGCCGCGACCGCCGCCCCGAGCCCCAGCCCCGCGAGGGTGACGTGGACCATCGCCCCCATCGCAATGCCGGCGGAGGCCGCCCAGGCGCGCCGGGGGCCGCCGCGCAGGCCTTGCGCCAGGCAGAACATCATGTCCGGCCCGGGCAGCAGGTTCAGCGCCAGCGCGACGGGCAGGAAGGCCAGAAGCAGATGGGGATCGATCATCACCCGGCGACCTTGCCGAAGTCCGTCTCCGAATGCCGTTCCGGCAGCTTGAGCGACTCGTCGTCGCCGAAATCGCGGTTGACCATCCGGCCGCGCCGCGTGGCCGGACGCGCGTCGATCCGTTCCGCCCAGTCCATCACGTGCCGGTAGCTCGCGACGTCGAGGAACTCCGCCGCCGAATAGAGCCGCCCGAGGCAGAGTTGCCCGTACCAGGCCCAGATCGCCATGTCGGCGATGGAATAGCTGCCCGCCATCCAGTCGTGGTCGGCCAGGTGCCGGTCGAGCACGTCGAGCTGCCGCTTCGCCTCCATCGCATAGCGGTTGATCGGGTATTCCAGCTTCTCGGGCGCATAGGCGTAGAAATGGCCGAAGCCGCCGCCGAGGAACGGCGCGCTGCCCATCTGCCAGAAGAGCCAGGACAGCATCTCGGGGCGGCTGTCGCCGAGGAAGGCGTCGTAGCGTTCCGCCAGATGCAGCATGATGGCCGCGCTCTCGAACACGCGCACCTCCCTGCCGCCGGTGCGGTCGAGCAGGGCCGGGATCTTCGAATTCGGGTTCACCTCGACGAAGCCCGACCCGAACTGGTCGCCGTCGCCAATCCGGATGATCCAGGCGTCGTATTCGGCGTCGTGCCCGGCTTCGAGCAGCTCCTCGAAGAGATGCGTTACCTTCACGCCGTTGGGCGTCGCCAGCGAATAGAGCTGATAGGCGTGCTTGCCGAGGGGCAGCACCTTGTCATGCGTCGGCCCGGCGACGGGGCGGTTGGTCGAGGCGAACTGGCCCCCCGATTCGGTGGGTTCCCAGACTTTTGGCGGGGTGTAGGTCATGCGGTCTCCTTGGCTCTGGCCGTTTGCGCCATGCAACCTGCCGCAAGCGCGAAAGGCAACGGCGCATTGGCGCATGGCCCCGCTCAACTCTCCAGACGCGCCGCGAGATCCAGCAGATCGGCCCAGGCCTCGCGCTTGGCCGCCGTCTGCCGCAGCAGATAGGCCGGGTGCAGCATCGGCAGGGCGGGCTTGCCGAACCCCTCCACCCAGGTGCCGCGCAGCTTGGTGATGCCGCTCCGGCCCAGCACTGCCTGACAGGCGTGGTTGCCCATCAGCAGCAGGATATCGGGGTTGGCGAGCTCCACGTGGCGGCGCAGGAACGGCAACATCATCGCCACTTCGGCGGGGTCGGGATCCCGGTTCGACGGCGGCCGCCACGGCAGGACGTTGGTGATGTAGACGGAGCGGGCGGTGTCGGCGTGGTCGCGGGCGAGGTCGATGGCGGCGAGCATGCGATCGAG
>JBBQDX010000005.1:0-37880 GCA_038320125.1 Rhodobacterales bacterium
CCAAGGGGGCAACGCGGGCCAGCGCTTCCGTCCCCGTGCTCCGCGGTGACCTTCAGGCAGTCTCATCGCCCCGCAGGTGGCTCACGAAACGGGTGAGGGTCGCCGGCATGTCGGCGGTATACCAGCGGGCCACCGTCTCGAGCCGGGCGTCGAGGCCGGCGATCGGGCGGGCGACGACGCGATGATCGACGGTTGCCACGAGCGCCTCGGGCAGGATGCCGATACCGAGGCCGCAGCTGACCAGACCTATGATCGCGCGCGATTCCGGTGCTGTCTGCACCACGCGGGGGCGGAATCCGGCGCGTTCGCAATAGGAGATCAGGTGGGTGTCGTAGACTGCCCATTTCTCGGGGTCGCCGGCGACGAAGGACTGTTCCGCCAGGTCGGCGAGACGGATCGAGGGCCTTGCGGCCAGCGGATGGCCGGCGGGCAGGAGGGCCATGAACCGGTCCGACTGGACCGTCGCCGTTCCCGTGTCGCCATCCCCGATGGCACCGCCTCGGGGGCTGGCAGGGGGACCCGTCAGCGCGCCGGTGACGATCGCCACATCGAGATCGCGGTCGGCGAGCATCTTGAGCTGCAGCATCGTGTGGGCCTGGACGAGGCGGATCCCGACTCCCGGTGCGATCCGCGCGAAGCCGTCGACGATGTCGGGCAGACGGCCCGCGATGGAGGTGTCGGTGTAGCCGATGGCGAGGGTTCCTCCGGAGCCGCGCGCGATGCGGCGGGTCTCATCCACGGTGTCCTGCAGCGAGGCCAGCGTCCGGTCGCACCCCTTGGCGAAGGTGCTCCCTGTCAGCGTCAGCGCGACCTGCCGGTTGCTGCGGGCGAAGAGGCGCGTGCCGATGTCCGCCTCGAGCCGGGCGATGGCGCGGCTGAGCGCCGGCTGCGTGATGTTGAGGCGCTTTGCCGCCCGCCGGAAGTTCAGCTCCGCTGCGAGGGTCTGAAAGTAGCGCAACCGTCGAAGATCCGTTTCCATGCTGATCCTGTGATGCCTCACCAGCATCAATAGGTATCGAAAATTGAATTATACAGATCATTCTTCCTGCCGTAGCGTGAACGGGAAGATCGGATTCCAACCGGGGGAAAGAACAATGACACGCGTCACGATCGCCATCCGCATCGCCAGCGCCGCCGTCCTGATCGGCGGGCCGGTCGCAGCGCAGGACGTCACGATGAACGTCGGTTTCGCGACGCCGCTCGACTCCGACTACGGAACGCTGGCGACCAAGTTCGAGGAACTGGTGGAGCAATACACCGATGGGGCCATCGACGTTCGGTTGCGTTGCTGTGGTCAGATCGCCACCGAGGACGACGCCTTCAAGGCAATGCAACTGGGCACCGTGGATGCCTATTTCGTGTCGCAGAACAACGTCTCGCCGCATTGGCCGGACATGGACGTCCTCGTCCTGCCCTATACCTTCGAGGACACCGATCACCTCGTCGCGGTGGCGGACGGGCCGGCGGGCGACACGATCAAGGAAAACCTGCGCGCCGCCACCGGCGTCTGGCTGCTGACGTTCGGCGGTCCGAGCTACCGCGACTTCTTCAATTCGGATCGCCCGATCAATACGATGGCGGATATGGACGGGTTGAAGATCCGTGTTCCCAAGAACGAGGTGATGCTCGCGACCTTCGAGGCCTTCGGCGCGGAGCCGGTGCCGCTCGCCTGGTCGGAGACGCCGACGGCGCTGCAGACCGGAACCATCGACGGGGCCGACAACGGCACGAACGTCATCCAGGAAATGAAGTTCTACGAGTTCGCGCCCTATCTCACCGTGCTCGACCATTTTGCAGGCTTTTCGCCGCTCCTCGCCTCCGACCGCTTCATGTCGGGGCTCGACGATGCGCAGCGCGACGCGGTTCTGAGGGCTGCACGGGAGGCGGGGCAGTTCCACACCACCTACATGATCGACCGGATCGAGGAGGTGCGGACCTGGCTCTCCACCGAGGGCGGAATGGAGATTACCCGCCCCGACCGCGCCGAGTTCATTGCCGCCGCGCAGGGCGTCCAGGAGATGATCGCCGAGGAGCGGGGACCGGAGTTCAGGGCGCTGCTGGACGAGATCCGCGCCGCGGCGGAATAGGCTCCGCGCCGCGCCGCGCCGGTCCCGGATCGGTCCGAGACCCCAACCCGCGCAACGAAAGGCTGCCCATGCTGCGCCTACTGGCTCCCTTGGAGCGGCATTTCGAGGAGGCGATCTGCTGCATCGCCCTGTCGGTCATGTCGATCTGCGTCTTCGCACAGGTGACCATGCGATTCGTCTTCGGAACCGCGCTGCAATGGAGCGAGGAAGTCGCTGCGATCGCGATGGTCTGGGCGGTCTACATGGGCGCGTCGCTCTGCGTGCGCGAGCGGTTCCACATCCGCATCATGGCGGGCGTGCTGCTGTTCCCGAGGGCCATCGCCCGGAGCGTGGTGGTCGTCGCGGATGCGCTGGCCGCGCTCTACGCGGGGTTCATGCTGGTCGTGTCGTGGGACTATCTCGGCACGCTCGCGCGCTACACATCACGCACCCCAAGCCTCGGCATCGACGAGTTCTGGCCACAGACGATCCTCGTGCTGGGCTACGGCCTGATCCTCCTGCGGCTGCTCCAGATCTACGCGCTGTGGCTGCGGGACGGCGCGAAAGGCATTCCGGGCATGCGCGCGGAACACGACGAAGCCGGCGAGCTTTGAACCGATGAACGACCTCCTTCTCCTTGCCCTCGTCTTCACCGCGCTCACGCTGATCGGCACGCCGCTCTTCGCCGCCGTCGGCCTGACGACGTTCCTCGCCCTTTTCCTGATCGATATTCCCTACACCCTGATGGCGCAAACCGGCTACACCAGCTTGACACCTTTTCCGCTCCTGACGATTCCGCTCTTCGTGCTGGCCGGGCGGCTGATGGAGACGGGGGGGATGGGCACGCGGCTCATCGGCGTGGCGATCTCGCTGGTGGGCTCGTATCGCGGCAGCCTCGGGCTTGTCACCGTGTTCGCCTGCATGCTCTTCGCCGCCCTTTCGGGCTCGGGCCCCGCGACGACGGCGGCCATCGGATCGATCACCGTGCCCGCGATGCAGCGCGACGGCTACAAGACGCCCTTCGCCGCCGCCATCGCCGCCGCCGCGGGCGCGCTCGGCTCGCTCATACCGCCGTCGAACCTGATGATCATCTACGGGCTGGTCTCCGAGACCTCGATTCCGCGGCTGTTCCTCGCGGGCTTCATCCCCGGCTTCATCGTGACCGCATTCCTCATGATCACGGTCTACATCATCTCGCGCCGTCGGGGCTACGGCGGCACGGGCGACCCGTTCTCCTGGGGGCCGGCACGGCGCGCGGCGTGGGACGGCAAATGGGCGATCGGCGCGCCCGTCCTGATCCTGGGAGGCATCTACTCGGGGGTCTTCACGCCTACCGAGGCCGCCGCCGTCGCGGTGTTCTACGCGCTCTTCATCGGTCTCGTGGTCCACCGCGAACTGACGGTCCGCAAGGTGATCGACGCCCTGCGCTTCACTGCGCTGCTCACGGGCCTCCTCATCCTGCTGACCCCGACGCTCGCCTTCGGGCAGCTTTCCGCCTTCTACGACGTGCCCGCGGCGGTCGAGTCCCTCATCACGTCCGTCACGACCAACGTCTATATCGTGCTGATCCTGATCGGCATATTCTACATCATCATCGGCACGTTCATGGAGAGCTTGGCGCAGATCATCCTCTTCACCTCCGTGTTCCTGCCCGTCGTGACTTCGCTCGGCGTCGACCCGGTCGCCTTCGGCATCCTCACGGTGATCACCTGCGAGATCGGCTTCCTGACGCCGCCGCTGGGGGGCAACCTGAACGTCGCGGCCCGCATCTCCGGCATCTCGATCGAGGCGGTGTCGGTCGCGGTGCTGCCCTTCATCCTGGCCTACTGCCTCGGCCTCATCCTCATCATCTTCATCCCCGAACTGTCGCTGTGGTTGCCGAACCTGGTCTACGGCCCGGCCCGCTGAGCGCCCTCGACTCGTCTCCGACAAGGAACAGGACCATGCTGGACATCATCCTTTCGGGCGGCGCCGTCCACGACGGCACCGGGGCCGACCCGGTGCAGGCCGACATCGGCATCGTGGGCGGACGCATCGCCGCCATCGGCGACCTGTCGGCGGCGGAGGCCGCGACGCGGGTGGCACTGGACGGGCTTACCGTCGCGCCCGGGTTCATCGACCTGCATACTCATTCGGATTTCACGCTGATGGCCGATGGTCGGGCGCAGAGCCAGGTTCACCAAGGCGTGACGACTGAGGTGATCGGGCAGTGCGGCTTCTCCGCAGCCCCCGCGCGGCGTCCCGAGGACGCCAAGATCATGTCGCCCGGCTTCACCGAGGGGATGGTCGACATCGACTGGTCGAGCTTCGGCGAATACCTCGACCACCTCGACCGGATGTCGCTGGGCGTGAACGTCGCGGCCTTCGTCGGCCACGGCTCCGTCCACCGTGCGGTCATCGGCGACGCTCTGCGGCCCGCCGACGACGACGAGCTCGACCGGATGAAGGCGCTGGTGGAGGAGAGCATCGACGGCGGCGCTTACGGGTTTTCGACCGGCCTCGAATACTGGCCCGGCAGCCTCGCCTCGGCCGAACAGATCACCGAGCTGGTCTGTGTGGCCGCGAAGAAGGATGTCCTCTACGCCACGCATGTCCGCAACCGCGACGTGCATTATGACATCGGCTTCGGCGAGGCGATCTCCTGCGCGCGGGCCGCCGGCGCCCGGCTTCAGATCAGCCATATCCAGCCCAAGCACGGCGCGCCCGCATGGGCGATGGAGCATTCCATCGGCATGGTGAACGCCGCCAAGGACCACGGAGTCGACATCGCCTACGACGTCATTCCGCACGACTGGTCGCATACCCGCGTCATGGCGATCATGCCGCAATGGGCGCAGGAAGGCGGCGTGGCCGAGGTCATGGCGCGGCTGAAGGACCGAGGCACCCGCGAGAAGATCAAGGCGAACCGGCGGCCGATGTGGCGACTGGTCCTCGACGGTGGATGGGACCGGATCGTGCTGATGCAATCTGGACAGAACCCCGACCTCGTGGGCCTGACCTTCGAGGAGATCGGGCGCAGGCGCGGCGTCGATCCCTACGACGCGGTCCTCGACCTGCTGATCGAGGAGGGCTGCGAGATGGCGCATCTCATGTGGACCTCGCAGAGCTTCTCGGAGGAGCAAATTCGCCTCGCCATCTCGCAGCCCGACTGCGCCATCATCTCCGACACGCTGGCGCTGGCCCCCGAGGGCTGTCTGAAGCACCATATCGGTTCCCTGTCCGGCTATGGCTGGGCTGCCCGGTTCCTGCAGCACTACGTCCGCGACCACGGCGTCCTGACGCTGGCCGAAGCGATCCGGCGGCTGACATCACTGCCGGCGGAACGCCTCGGCGTCCGGGACAGGGGGATGCTGAAGAAGGGGGCCTGGGCGGACATCACGGTGTTCGACGCCGACCAGGTTGCGAGCCACTGCGACGTCGCCGAGCCGCGCCGCTTCGCCACCGGTATCGCGCATGTGCTGGTGAACGGCGTCTTCTCGATGCGGAACGGAGAGCGGACGAAGGACGACGGAGGCCGGGTGCTGCGCTCGCACTGACAGGGGGTCGCGTCGCACGCCGGAGCTTGCACCGGGACAGGAGGCGCGAGCGCTTCGCCTGCCGGGCACGATGCGCGAGCCCTTCCTCTGCCAAGCCTGCAGGGGGTGCAGCGCGTCAGGGACTCCCTATCGGCCGCCGCACTGACTCGGCCGCCCCGGGCGAGACCACTGGCCCGGCAGTGGCCGCCGAAAGATCCCCTCGTCAAACAGCGCCCGGTCGGGCGCGACGCGGTATCGGAAATCCGAGACCCCGCGGCGCCAGATGCGTTCCGATCGAGAGACGACCGCCGCCAGCCGAAAGCAGAGGTCGCCTTCGTCGGATGTTCGACGATCCAGGTCGATACCGTGCGACGGCGGCAGCCTGCGGGCGCGGCCACCCGCCGCCGCAGACGGCGGAGACGAACGACAGGGCCTTCACGCTGCGGTTGGCCAACCTCCCGCGGGAAGCGTCGGGGTCACTCCCGGACAGCCACCACCTCGATTTCGACCAGCCACAACGGATTTGCCAAGCCGGCCACCGCGAAGACGGAGCGTGTGGGGAGGTTGGGCTGCTCCTCGGTTCCGAAATACCGGACGTAGCCCTCCATGAAGCCGGCGAAATCCATCGCGTCGCTGCCGTCCGGAGCCACCAGATAGGCCTGCATCTTGATGACGTCGCCCATGGTGAGGTCGAGCGCCGCAAGCTTCTCCTCGATCGATGCCAGCGTGCTCTCCGTCTGCGCGGCGGTATCGCCGAACCGCGCCTGAGCGTCCTCCGCGGCGGTCTCGTCGATCACCTGCGGCACCGTTCCACTGAGGTAGACAAGGGTCGCGTCCGCCGGAACCTCGACCGCCTGCAGGATGGGGAAGTCGGAGCCGGGGATCGGATGACGCACGACTCCGGCGGCCCCGCCGGACGCCGCGGCGTCCGTTTCGGCACCGGTCTCAGCATCGGCACCGGACGCCACGTCTGCTGCTACCTCCCCGGTGGCGGCAGCCGCCCGGTTCGCATTGATCTCCGTGTCGGCCACCTCATGTTCGGCCAGTTCGGGCTCGGTGCTCAAGGGGCGCGTCTCGGCGATCATCTCGACGGTCGCATCCGGCTCGTAATCGTTGCCGAGGCTGGTCTGGAGGAAGGTCGTCAGCGCGACGATCTGCTCATCATCGAGAAGCTCGCCCAGGGCGGGCATCGCGGCCTGACCGTTGATGATGATATACGCCGCATAGGAGGCAAATTCGAGGTTGGGGTTTTCCCGGAGTGCCGGATACGCGCCGGCCCCGATCGCGCCGCCGCCGTCAGGCATGTGACAGCCGGCGCAGAACGTCCGATAGAGGACCTCGCCGTCCGTGGAGGTGTAGGCGCCCGGAGTGAATGCCTCGGTGACCGGTGTGGCCGTCTGGGCCCCTGCCGCGGTGGCGATGATGGCGCCGATGGACAGCGCCGTGAAGAGAGCGGTTTTCATATCGTTCACCCGTTGATGACTTTGTCGTGGAGACGCGAGATCGCGTCGAGCGAGGAGAGGATCGCGCCTTCCTGCCAGGCCGGCAGATAGGACAGATGCTCGCCGGCGCAGACCACCCGGTTGTCGATCGCGATCGCGGTTTCGTAGTCCCGTTCGCGGTCGTTCCAGATGCCCGAGCACCCCAGAACCCATGGCACCTTGTGCCAGCTCACCGCGACCCCCGTCTTGAACTCCTCGCGGTATTGCGGATGGATCTTCTCGCCCATCTGCAATGCGATCTCGATTCGCTCCGCGGGCTGCATCGCGTTGAACTTGAAGGAATTGGGCCCGCGCCACGTATAGGCCCCCAGCAGGACGGCGGGACCGTCGGAGAGATACCCCGTCGAGGGATAGCTGATCTGCGAGATCGCCTGATCGGTATAGCTGATTCCGCCGTAGATATCCTCGTCCTGCTCCCAGAACCGCCGCTTGAACTCCAGCCCGACCTTGGTCGAGCCGTTGTAGGGCATCTCGCCGATGATGGTTGCCAGACCGCCCGACAGGTTGTGATCGATCTGACCCAGGATCGAGAAGGGAATGGTGCAGACGCAATAGTCGGCCGTGCTGGTTTGCGTGCCGCCGCCGGCCGTGTCCTCCCAGGTCACGGTCACGCCGCTGTCGTCCTGTTGCAGCGAGACGACCTTGGCGTTGTAGGTGATGAGGTCGCCGACCTCGCGCTCGAACCCGCGCGCGATGGCGTCCATCCCGCCGACCGGCTGGAACATCGGGGCATGGTGCTCCCAGGTTTCGTGCGTCGCGAGATATTGCCACAGGCGCGACTGGATCACTTCGGACGGGTTCAGCAGGTCGGATGCTATCGGTGCGGCACCCACTCCGCCGCCGGGCTGCTTGGCGAAGCCGCGGTATTCGCTGGTGTCGAGGCTCTTGGTGTATTCGTTCTGGTCGTTGAGCACGCCGAACTGGCGCAGGCTCTCGATCAGCAATTCCCTGTCGTCCGCACTGACCATGTCGTCGAGTTTGTTCTGATCGACCGCCTTGGCCAGCAGTTCCGAGACATGCCCGCGGTAGTCGGTCTTGATCTCCTTCATCCGCATCGGCTTGCCGCCATAGGCCTCGGCGCGATGGACGTAGGCGTTGTAGTTGGTCTGGACGAAGGGCTCGAGCGGCACCTTGAGGCGACGGCAGTAGTCCATGACGGCATGATGGTCATGGGGCAGCCGCCAGGGGCCGGGGTTGATGTAGTTGCCGTCCGCGAAGTCGACCTTCTGCTCGGCCCCGCCCAGTTCGGTATAGCTGTCGCCCGACCGCAGGGTCCAGCAGCGGCCGCCGGCCCTCTCGCGGTATTCTAGCACCTCCACCTCGTATCCGGCCGCGCGCATCTCGAACGCGGCGGTCAGTCCCGCAAGACCCGCGCCCAGGATCAGCACCTTCGCACCTTTCGGATCGCCATCGAGCTTGACCGAACCTGCGTAACTGGAGGGCTGCGCGTGCCCCATCGACGTCATGGCGTAATACATCGCCGTGCTGCCAGCCGCCGTTCCGATCATGCTGAGCAGGCTTCTACGCGTTAGATTTGCCATGGTAACCTCCGGGTTTTCGCCCTCCAGTAAAGCCCCGATTCGAGGAGGCGGCAAGTCCGCACATCCCACCCCAACGATGTCGACCCCGGGCACGGTGACGGCGGACGGTGGCGGGCGGCAAAGGGCGTGGTTCCTGATGTCTCGCGCGGGCCGGGTGGGTGTTGGAACCCGTGACGCACCGCGATGCGACGCGCGGCGGGTCACCTGTGCCGGATCGGGCGGTGCCGCGGTCTGGCGGGCATCCGCCGGTCACCGTCGCGGGTTCCGGACGGCGGGCGACCCGCTCGACCGGCGATCCTCGACCCCCCCGCACGCCACGAGCTGCAAGGCCGGACACTGGACGGGCGACGTGAGATATCGAAGCCTCCTCGCGATTCCAAACTGCCCGCTGTCGCCCCATCGACATCACCGCGAGATCCCCGCGCGTCTCGTTGCGATCTGTCCAAGGCCGGGCCGATCCAGCGCTGATCGGGGCGCTCGTCGTCCCGGAGAACCTTCGCACCTCACCGCTGGCGGTTCGCACCGGACGGACCGGATGCTGCCGTGGATCAGCTTGGCCGCGACCAAGGCGCGCGGACGACCCTGCGGATCTCGCCATGGCTCACATGCCGGTAATCCTGCGCTTGTCGATGGTTGGGGCCATCGCGATCGACATGAGGGACTCCGGCGTCCGCCGCATGCGGGTCATGCGCGTTCCAAGATGGATCGAGGCTGCCAACCGATCGCCTGAAGCGGACTTCCCGAACGGACGCCGCTCCCCGATCCGTGTCGGCAGCTCGGGTCGCGGAGTTTCCCGCTGCGGCTAGCCGCGCCCGATGAAGGGCATCGCCGACGCCATCACGGTCATGAAGGGAATGTTCACGTCGAGGGGAAGGGACGCCATGTGCAGGACGGCTTCGGCGACATGGCGCACATCCATGACCGGCTCGATCCGTTCGGTGCCGTCGGCCTGGGGCACGCCGCGGGTCATCCGTTCGGCCATGTCGGTCAGGGCGTTGCCGATATCGATCTGCCCGCAGGCGATGTCGAAGGGGCGTCCGTCGAGAGACAGCGTCCGCGTGAGGCCGGTCACCGCGTGCTTGGACATGGTATAGGGGACCGATCCGGGGCGCGGCGCATGAGCCGAGATCGAGCCATTGTTGATGATCCGCCCGCCTTGCGGCGATTGCCGTCGCATCAGGCCGAAGGCCGCACGCGCGGCGAGGAACGGCCCGCCGATATTGACGTCGAGCACCTTGCGCCATTCGTCCAGCGGAATCTCGTCGATTGGGCGGGCATCCGTGTTGGTGCCCGCGTTGTTGAAGAGAACGTCGAGGCGGCCCCAGGTCGCCTCGATCGTCGCGAAGGCTTCTTCGAGGGCGGTCGCGTCGGTGACGTCGCAAGGCAAGACGAGCGCGCCTTCGCTTCCGCCCGCGGTCTCCCGCAGGGCATCGGCGCGGCGACCGATGAGGGCGGTGCGCCACCCCTGGTCCAGAAAGAGCCGTGCGGTGGCGCGACCGATGCCGCTTCCAGCGCCGGTGATGAGAATGGTTCGGGCCATCTTGTCGTTCCTTCCTAGAGTGCGTCGGTCCGATCTTTCGGGCCGCACTGGCCATCCGGTCGACATGGCCCCTTTGCCCCGCCACCCGATCTTCGAGCCCCCGCAACGAGGCGCCTCGAATCTGATAGTCTCCGTCCTCGGTTGAGGCAAGCGAGATGCCGCCAGCATGCACGGGCCGCCTCGTGACCCTCCGGAACCGCATCCGAGCCGATCGTGCGAGAGCCATCACGGGGGTTCGGCATCGTGCCTTCCGTTCCCATGAGGGGTCTCGTGACGAGGACCGACGGGGGCGACGGCCCGGCTCGCGAATGCGGCCTTGCGCGCGACGGCCGTGCGCGACACCGTGTCGAGGACCGACGGCGTCGAGGACCGACGGCGCGGGGCGCCTGTCCTCGACTGGACCGGGCCATCGGCCGACCTTTGGAGGGAGCCGCAAATGAGCCGCATTCTCGTGACCGGAGCCTCCGCCGGAATCGGCCGCGCCATCGTCGTGCGGCTGGCCTCCGAGGGGCACGACGTGACCGCCGTGGCGCGTCGCGCGGATCGGTTGGCGGCGCTGGCCGACCTGACCGGCTGCCGCACGGCGGTGGCGGACGTCACCGATCTCGCCCGGATGACCGATCTCGTCGCGGCCGCCCGGCCGGAAATCCTCGTGAACAATGCCGGCATCGGGCTCGGCATCTCCGGTCTCCACCGCATCGACGTCGCCGATGTGGACCGTGCCATCCGCACCAATGTCACCTCCGCGATCCAGCTCACGCACCTGGCCCTGCCCGCGATGCGCGCGGCAGGGGCGGGGCAGATCCTCAACATCGGCTCCATTGCGGGGCTGCACACGATGATCTCGGCGCTCTACGGGGCGGGAAAGGCGGCGCTGCACCTCTTTTCGCAGAACCTTCGGCAGGAGCTTTTGGGCACCGGCATCCGCGTGACCGAGATCTGTCCGGGACGTGTCACGTCGGAGTTCTACGACGATGCCACCGGCAATATCGAGGCGACCGACATGGGGGCGCCGCCGATCCGGGGCCTCGATCCCGAGGATGTCGCCGACGCGGTGGCCTATGCGCTGGCCGCCCCGGCCCACGTCAACATCTCGACCATCGAGCTTCTGCCTGTGGGCCAGGTGGTCGGCGGCGTGCGGTTCGGCGCGCCGGACTGACCGTCAGACGATGGCGGCCCGCAGCACCTCGCGCAGGTCGCCGGCGCGCAGGGCGGTCAGGTGGCGTCCGAAGGCCGCGGCAAGGGCCGGATCCTCGCCGAGGTCGCCGAACACGTCGGTCAGCGCGAGGAAGGCGGTCGGATCGGCGTCGCGCGCGGCGGCCCGAAGTGCCTCGGCGCGGTCGTCCTGCAGCGGCGCGCCCTTGGCGCACCACTCCGCCCAGAAGGCGATTTCCAGCGCCAGAAGCTCGATCTCGCGCCTCGCCTTCAGTGCTTCGCGGATGGTGGGGAGGACGAACTTGGGCTGCCGGTTGGAGCCGTCGATGCAGAGGCGCAGGATCGTGTCGCCGACCTCCGGATTGGCGAACCGGGTGATGCAGGTGGCGAGATAGGCATCGAAGTCGGTGCCGGGAATGGGGGGCAGAACGGGAATGACCTCGCGCCGCATCAGCGTGGCGAGCCAGGCGGCGATGTCGGCGTCGGCCATGGCGTCGTGCACGAAACGGTGGCCCAGCAGGGCGGCAGGATAGGCGATGGCCGCGTGGCCCGCGTTCAGGATGCGCAGCTTCATCGTCTCGTAGGGGGCGACGTCGTCGACGAACTGGACGCCGACCTTTTCCAGCGCGGGGCGGCCCGCAGGGAAGGCGTCTTCCATCACCCACTGGCGGAACGGCTCGCAGGCGACGGGGGCCGCATCCTCGATGCCGAAGCGATCCCTCACCAGGTCGATCTCACGCGGCGAGGTGCCGGGGGTGATGCAGTCGACCATGGAATTGGGAAACGACACCTCGGCCTCGATCCAGCGGGCCAGCTCCGGGTCCGACAGGCGGGCGAGGCCGGTGACGGCGGCGCGGGTGACGTCGCCGTTGTCGGGCAGGTTGTCGCAGCTCAGCACGGTGAAGGGCATCGCCGCCGCGTCGCGCCGCGCCTTGAGGCCCGCGACCAGCAGGCCGAAGACGGTGCGCGGAGCATCCGGTGTGGCGGCATCGGCGGCGATGTCTGGGTGCCTCGCGTCGAAGCTGCCGGTGCGGGCGTCGACGAAATAGCCGCCCTCGGTGATCGTCAGCGAGACGATCCGGATCGCGGGGTCCGCCATCCGCGCGAGAATGGCGTCGGGCGAGACCTCGCAGAAGTCGATCATCGCGCCGGTGACGCGCGCCGACAGGCCCTCGGGGTCCAGCTCCACCACGGTGGTGAGCCAGTCCTGCGCCGCCAGGAGCGCGCGGCGGGCGGCGTCGAACGGCTTTATGCCGGCGCCTACGATGGCCCAGTCGAGGCTCTCGCCGGTCGCGAAGAGACGGTCGAGATAGACGGCCATATGGGCGCGGTGGAAGTTGCCGACGCCGATGTGCAGGATGCCCGGAGTGAGGCTCCCACGGTCGTATCCCGGGGCCGAGACGCCGGCCGGCAGAGTGGCAAGGGTCGAGAGGGAGAGGGCAGTCGTCATCAGCTCATCCAGTTTCCGCCATCGACGTTGTAGGTCTGCGCTACGACGTAATCGGCATCCGCGCTGGCGAGGAACACGGCCATGCCGGTCAGATCCTCCGCGGTTCCCATGCGGCCCGCGGGCACGGCGGCGGCGACCTGGTGCTTCTTCTCGCCGGGCTGCAGGCCTTCAGCGCGCGCGAAATGGGCGTCGACCCCGTCCCAGTGCTCGCCTTCCACCACGCCCGGCGCGATGGCGTTGACGTTGATGCCGTGGCGGATGAGGTCGAGACCCGCCGACTGCGTCAGGGAGATCACCGCCGCCTTGGTCGCGCAGTAGACACCGACCAGCGCCTCGCCGCGCCGGCCCGCCTGGCTGGCCATGTTGATGATGCGCCCGCCGCGGCCCCGCGCGACCATCGATCTGGCCACCGCTTGCAGCGTGAAGAGCGCGCCGGCGACGTTGATGGCGAAGAGCCGGTCGTAGCTCTCGCGGGTGATGTCGGCGATGCCGGCAAGGTCGAAGAGGGCGGCGTTGTTGATCAGGATGTCGATGCCGCCGTGGCTGGCCTCGATGGCAGCGACGCAGGCATCGATGCTGGCCTGTTCGGTGACGTCGAGATGCAGCGCCGTGGCCCCGATCTCCGCCGCCGCCGCTTCGGCCCGGGGCAGGTCGATGTCGCCGATCACGACGCGCGCGCCTTCGGCTACGTAGCGGCGCGCGAAGGCCAGACCGATACCGCGCGCCCCGCCGGTGATCAGCGCCGTCTTTCCTTCGAGCCTCACAGCCGCAACCCGTCTCGGCCGAACCTGTGCATCTCGCCCGCGCGCGGCGTGAGACGGATGGCGTCGCCGTGCCGCACGGGGATGTCGCCCGCCTGACGGATGGTCAGCGTTTCGGCGAGGCCGGTGCCATGGACGTGGATGAAGGTGTCGGAGCCCAGATGCTCGGCCACGCCGACGGTCCCTTGCCAGGGACCGCTTTCGGCGACGTCGATATGCTCGGGGCGCACGCCGATGGTGGCGGCACCGTGCTTCTCGGCCTCCGGGCCCTCGATCAGGTTCATCTTCGGCGAGCCGATGAAGCCCGCGACGAAGGTGTTGCGCGGCTTGTGGTAGAGGTCGAGCGGCGAGCCGACCTGCTCGACGTTGCCGGCGCGCAGGACGACGATCTTGTCGGCCATCGTCATCGCCTCGACCTGGTCGTGGGTGACGTAGATCATCGTCGTCTTGAGGTGCGCGTGCAGTTCCGAAATCTCCATCCGCATGCCGACCCTGAGGGCCGCGTCGAGGTTCGAGAGCGGCTCGTCGAAGAGGAAGGCGGCCGGTTCGCGCACGATGGCCCGTCCGATGGCGACCCGCTGGCGCTGGCCGCCCGAAAGCTGGCCCGGACGGCGGTCGAGGTAGTCGGTGAGGTTGAGGACGCGGGCGGCATTGGCGACGCGCTTGTCCTGCTCGGCCTTGGTCATTTTTGCCATCCGAAGCGGAAAGGCGATGTTCCTGCGCACCGACATATGAGGGTAGAGCGCGTAGGACTGGAACACCATGGCGAGGCCGCGCCTGGCGGGCGGCGTCTCGGTCGCGGGCGTGCCGTCGATGGTGATCTCGCCGCTCGTCACGTCCTCCAGCCCCGCGATGAGGCGCAGGAGCGTGGACTTGCCGCAGCCCGAGGGTCCGACGAATACGACGAACTCGCCGTCGTCGATCTCGAGGTCGAGCGGCGGGATGACCTGCACGTCGCCGAAGCTCTTGGTGACCTGGTTGAGCGCGATGCGTCCCATTCTTGAGCTTCCTTATTTCACGGCGCCGAAGGTGAGACCCCGGACCAGCTGCTTCTGGCTGAACCAGCCCATGACGAGGATAGGTGCAACTGCGAGCATCGAGGCAGCCGAGAGCTTGGCGTAGAACAGACCCTCCGGGCTCGAGTAGCTGGCGATGAACTTGGTGAGCGGCGCCGCGTCCACCGTCGTCAGCAGGATGGTCCAGAAGGCCTCGTTCCACGCCAGGATGATGTTGAGCAGGATCGTCGAGGCGATGCCGGGCACGGCCATCGGCGTGAGGACGTAGAGGATCTCGGACGTCAGCGTGGCCCCGTCCATCCGGGCCGCCTCGAGGATCTCACCGGGGATCTCGCGGAAGTAGGTGTAGAGCATCCAGATGATGATCGGCAGGTTGATGAGCATCAGCACGATGATCAGCAGCACACGGCTGTCGAGCAGATCGAAATACTTCGCGATCAGCACGATCGGATAGAGCACGCCGACCGCGGGCAGCATCTTTGTCGAGAGCATCCAGAGCAGGACATCCTTGGTGCGCTTGCCGGGCACGAAGGCCATCGCCCAGGCGGCGGGCACCGCGATGATGATCCCGAGCAGGGTGGAGCCGACGGCGATGAAGATGGAGTTCGCCAGGGCCAGAGGGTAGTTCGACCGCTGCTGCACGACGGTGTAGTTGTCGAGCGTCCAGTCGAAGAAGAACCAGACCGGCGGATCGGCGACCGCCGCGGCTTCCGACTTGAAGGACGTCAGGAACGTCCAGAGGATCGGGAAGAAGATCAAGAGCCCGATGCTCCAGGCGAGGATCGTCCAGAGGGCCTTCTTTCGGGTGGTGATGGCGCGTGCCAAGATGCTTCTCCCGCCTCAGTCGAGGTTCTTGCCGACGATCCGCATGAGGAAGATCGCGACGATGTTGGCGAGGATGACGGCGACGATGCCGCCGGCGGAGCCGAGGCCGATGTTCTGGCTCTCGAGAACGCGCTGGTAGACCAGATAGGTCAGCGTCCGGGTGCCGAAGGCGCCGTTGGTGGTGACGAAGATCTCCGCGAAGATCGACAGCAGGAAGATCGTCTGGATCAGGATCACGACGGTGATCGCCCGGCTCAGGTGCGGCAGGATGATGAACCAGAATCGCTTGACCGGCGGCGCGCCGTCCATCTCCGCCGCCTCGATCTGCTCGCTGTCGAGCGACTGGACGGCCGTCAGCAGGATCAGCGTGGCGAAGGGCAGCCATTGCCACGCCACGATCACGATGATCGACAGCAGCGGCGACTGGGACAGGAAATCATAGGGTTGCAGGCCGAGGCCCTTGTAGAGGTAGGAGAACAGCCCGTTGTCGACGTTGAAGAACATGTTCTTCCACACGAGCGCCGAGACGGTTGGCATCACGAAGAACGGCGCGATGACGAGGATGCGGACGATGCCCTGTCCGAACATCGGTTGATCGAGGAGCAACGCCAGCAGGACGCCGCCGCCGATGGTGATGGTGAGGATGCCGCCGACCATCCAGAGCGTCGTGACGACCGAGCTGATGAACGACGAGGAGGTCAGGAAGGAGGTGTAGTTGGAAAAGCCGATCCAGGCTTCGAACGCGCCGCGCATCGGCCGGTAGTCGGCGAAGGAGAAATAGAGCGTCATGCAGAGCGGGACGAGCATCCAGACCAGAAGCACGAAGACGGCCGGCGCGATCATTACGCGGGCTGCCGATCGGGAATGCTGGGTCGCCATGGGCCGCTCCTCGCGTCGTGTCGGACAGGAACATCTGGTCGAGTCCTCGGGACCTTTCCGGGCCGTGCCGGAGACTTGCGAAAGGGCCGTGGACGTGCCGCGGGGCACGGGGTTTAGCCCCGTCCCGCGGCGATCCTTCGAGAGATCAGTAGCCGGCGGCTTCGATCTCTTCGGTGGTCAGATCCTGCGCCTTGACGAGGGCCTCCTCCACGGTCTGCTGCCCGGCGAGGGCCGAGGAGAACTGCTGGCCCACCTGCGTGCCGATGCCGGCAAACTCCGGGATCGCCACGAACTGGACGCCGGTATAGGGCACCGGATCGACGGTCGGGGCAGTCGGGTTGGCGGAGTTGATGCTCTCGAGCGTCATCTGCGCGAAGGGCGCCGCGTCCAGGTATTCCTGGTTCTCGTAGAGCGAGATGCGGGTGCCCGGCGGCACGTTCGCCCAACCTTCGGTCTCGGCGACGAGTTCGGTGTAAGCCTGGCTCGTGGCCCAGGAGATGAACGTCTTCGCCGCTTCGACCTTCTCGGAGGACGACGGAATCGCGAGCGACCAGGCCCAGAGCCAGTTGCCGCGCGGGCCAAGGCCGGTGTCGGGCGCCAGGGCGAAGCCGACCTGATCCGCGACGGTGGACTCCTCGGGGTTGGTCACGAAGGACGCCGCCACGGTGGCGTCGATCCACATGCCGCACTTGCCCTGCTGGAACAGCGTCAGGTTCTCGTTGAAGCCGTTGTTGGCAGCACCCGGAGGGCCGGACTCGTTCATCATGTCGATGTAGAAGTTCAGCGTCTCGGCCCAGGCGGGCTGGTCGAACTGCGCCGTCCACTCCTCGTCGAACCAGCGCGCGCCGAACGAATTGGCCATCGCCGTGAGGAACGCCATGTTCTCGCCCCAGCCGGCCTTGCCGCGGGCGCAGATGCCATAGATCTCGGCCTCCTTGTCGGTCATCGCGGCGGCGGCCTCGCGCACGAATTCCCAGGTGGGCGCCTCGGGCATCTCGAGGCCGGCGGCCTCCATCAGGTCCTTGCGGTACATCACCATGGACGATTCGCCGTAGAACGGTGCCGCGTAGAGGGTGCCGTCGACGGTCAGGCCATCCCTGATGGCGGGCAGCAGGTCATCGGCGTTCCAGTCCTCCGCCATGCCCTCGTCCATCGAGACCAGCCAGTCGTTCGCGCCCCAGATCGGCACCTCGTAGGTGCCGATCGTTATCACATCGTACTGGCCCCCGCCGGTGGAGATGTCGGTGGTTACGTTCTGGCGCAGCACGTTCTCCTCGAGCGTGACCCACTCCAGCGCGATGTCGGGGTTCGCTTCGAGAAAGCTGTCGGTCAGGCCCTGCATCCGGACCATGTCGCCGTTGTTCACGGTCGCGATCGTGAGAGTCGTCTTGTCCTGAGCCTGCGCCAGCGTCGCCGCCATGCACAGCGCCGTAGCACCCCAAAGGGCGCGCGTCGTCGTCGTCATGTAAACCTCCCAAAGGCATGATTGGGCAAGTGCCCTGTCATTGAGCATATGCTCACAGGTGTTTGCCGATCTGTCAAGCTTCGGTCGGATCGGATCTGTCGGGGGGGGCGATCTCAGCCGAGGAGGAGGTCCGCGGTAGCCTCGTCTGTAATGAGGCCGTTGACCAGCCGCCCGTGCAACGCCGCGCGCACAGCCGCGACCTTGGCCGCGCCGGTGGCGAGACCGGTGACGGGTCGGTCTCCCGCCGGGGCCATCGGTGCCGACAGGACGCGGGCGTTGGTCCCGCCTACGAGGATATGCCCCGCATCGTCGTAGACGAAGCTGGTGATCTCGCCCACGACACCCTGCCCGATGAGGCTGCGCATGTCATCGCGCGTCAGGAACCCGTCCTGCAGCAGCGGCGCGTCGGGCCCGAGCTGCCCGATGCCCACGAAGGTGGCATCCGCACGGGCACAGAGGTCGAGCGTCTGGCGCACCGGCTCGAGCGCATGCAGCGCTGCCCGCTCCTGCGGCGAGGCGGCAAGGACGGGCAGGGGCATCGGATAATGGCGCGCGCCGACCCGCTCCGCCATCCGCACCACGACGTTGTAGGGCGTGGCCGAGCCGTCGCGCATGACGTTGCCCAGCCGGCTGACGATGCGGTGCTGCGGGCAGTCCATCACCGGCAATTGCGCCACCATCGCCCGTAGCGTCCGCCCGGTGCCGATGGCGAGGATGCGGGGCTCGACGGACTTCAGCAGCCGCTCGATCTGGCTCGCGGCCGCGATGGCGACTCCGGTCAGCAAGCCGGGATTGCCCGGATCGGAGGGCACCACCTCGCAGCGCGGCAGCTCGAAGCGGTCCGACACGGCGCGGGCAAGGTCCATGCAGCGGGCGATGGGATGGTCGAGGCGCACCTTCACCAGCCGCTCGCTCACCGCCGTCGCCACCAGGCGCTGCGCCGACTGGCGACTGACGCCCAGCTTGCGCGCGATCTCGTCCTGCGTGTTGCCGGCCACGTAGTAGAGCCAGCCGGCGCGCGCGGCATCGTCCAGCCGGTTCGCATCGCGCTCGGTCATGCCGGGTCCAGCAGCGCGGGGAAATCGGCCCAGGACTCGAAGGTGCGCGTGCCGGGCGCGTGCTTGAGCCGACGGCCCCTCAGATGCGCCCCGCCGGTGTAGCGCAGCGCCCGCATCCCCGCGGCCCCCGCCGCCTCCAGCCCCGGCAGGCTGTCCTCGATCACGAGGCAGCGCCCGGGCGGGGTGCCCATGCGCTCTGCGGCCAGGAGGAAGAGATCCGGGGCGGGCTTGCCGCGCGCGACCATGCTGGCAGTGAAGACGTCCGCGCCGAAGACATCGCCCAGCCCCGTCAACTCCAGCGACCGGCGGACCCGCGCGGGGCTCGACGACGTGGCCACGCAGCAGCGCCGGTCGAGGGCCGCCAACATCTCACGCACGCCGTCAGTCACCGTCAGCTCGCGCTCGAATCGCTCCAGGAGGCGGGCGCGGTAGCTCGCCTCGAAGGTCTCGGGCATGACGGCGCCGCGCGCCCGCAGATCGGCGGCGACGGTCGGAAAGCTGCGGCCCACCATGCGGGTGCAGAAGTCGTCGAAGTCGATGGTCACCCCGATCTGGGCGAGCGCGTCGATCAGCACCGCGCCGCTCAGACCCTCGCTGTCGATCAGGACGCCATCGCAGTCGAAGATCACGAGGTCGATGCGGTCCATCCCGCGTCGTTAGCGAAGGGGGACACCCCGGGCAAGCGCGCGGCCGCCGGGTGCCGCGCCTGGGAAGGCCCAACCCCGAAATCCCGCAACCGGCAAATTCGGTCCCGCCGCCGCAGCTTTCAGGGAGTATTTCGTCGCGGGCAGGGCGCGAGCGTCACCGGGGTGGCGCTTTCGGCGCCGATGCTGTGGCACGCGTCCCCCGAGCAGAGGGTCCAGCCCTTGCCGGTGGCTCCCGAGGCGGCGAGGACGAGGGCGGGGGTGCGCAGGCGCGCGGGCCAGGTCCACCAACCGTCCTCGAGGGTGGCGCCGTCGCCCGGCTCCATCCCCGCCCCGGAGCCGCGGACGCGGGCGCGCTCGAGGACCAGCGCCGAACCTTCCACCCGCCAGTCTTCCTGCCAGTCGACATGCTCGACGGAATGGGTCCACGAGAGCGTGAAGCCTGGGGCCGCCAGCGCCAGCAGGGTGGCGCCTACGGCGAGGCAGGTCATGCGACGACCCGGTCGCGCCCCATCCAGACGAGGCCCGCGAAGGCCAGCGTCAGGGCCAGCCCGATGGCATCGGTCATCGGCAGGGCCGCGACCAGGGTGAAGGCCGCCACGATGGCCAGCACGCGCAGCGGCCAGCCCAGGGGGCGCCCCATCCAGCCGATCACCGCCGCCCCCCAGAGGCCGATGGCCAGCACGGCCTTGCCGACGATGTAGGCGACGGCGGGCCAGTAGCCGATCTCGGCGGCGAGTGGGCCGCCGTCCTGCAGCATCAGCGCGGGCGTATAGACCGCCATGAAGGGGATCACGAAGCCCGCGGCCGCGACCTTGATCGCCTCGCCCGAGATCTTCAGGCCGCTTTCCTTGGCGATGGGGGCCGCGGCGAAGCAGGCCAGCGCCACCGGCGGCGTGAGGTCGGCGAGGATGCCGAAGTAGAAGACGAACATGTGCGACACGATCAGCGGCACGCCGAGCGCCAGCAGGGCGGGCCCGGCGATCGACGAGGTGATGATGTAGTTCGGGATCGTGGGGATGCCCATGCCGAGCAGGATGCAGGTCAGCATGGTGAGGAGGAGCGACAAAAACAGGCTCCGCTCGCCGACCGAGACGATGAACTGCCCGAAGGTATTGGCCGCCCCCGTCAGGGTCATCGTGCCGATGATGATGCCGACGAGCGCGCAGGCGACCCCCACCGGCAGCGCCGTCTTGGCCCCTTCGGCGAGACTGTCGCGGCAGAGCGCCAGCGTGTCGCGGCCGCCGCGGCTGAGGGCGCAGACGGAGATAAGCACGGCGACGGCGGCAAAGAGCACGCCGGTGCCGAACTGCAAGAAGGCCGCCGCCACGAGGCCGAGGCCGATCCAGAACACCGCCCGCAGGACCGGCGAGGGCAGGCCGAGGACGATGGAGCCGCCGAGGATCAGGAGGACCGTGAGGCCGAGGCCCACGGTGCCCGCGAAAAGGGGAGTATAGCCGCCGAACAGGAGCCAGATGAGCATGCCGAGCGGCACCAGCAGCATCCAGTTCTCGCGGATCGCGCGCATCGGCGACGGCAAGTCGGCGCGGGCGAGACCCTTCAGCCCGTGCTTGCCGGCCTCCAGATGCACCATCCAGAAGGCCGAGGCGAAGTAGAGGATCGCGGGGATCAGCGCGGCCTTCACCACCTCGACGTAAGGCACGTCCAGCGTCTCGGCCATGATGAAGGCGACCGCGCCCATCACCGGCGGCATGATCTGCCCGCCCATCGACGCGGTGGATTCGACACCCCCCGCAAAGGCCGCGCGATAGCCGAAGCGCTTCATCAGCGGGATCGTGAACTGCCCCGTGGTGACGACGTTGGCGACGCCCGAGCCCGAGATCGTGCCCATCAGGCCCGAGGAGACGACGGCGACCTTGGCGGCCCCGCCCTGCTTGTCGCCGAAGAGGCCCATGGCGACGTCGGTGAAGAGCTTGATCATGCCCGCGCGCTCGAGGAACGAGCCGAACAGAATGAAGAGGAAGATGTAGGTCGAGGAGACGTAGGTCGGGATGCCGTAGATCCCCTCGGTGCCGAAGGCCATGTGATCGACGACCTGCCCGAAGCCGTAGCCGCGGTGGTTGAGCGGTGCGGGCAGGTATTCTCCAAAGAGGCAGTAGGCCAGAAAGCCGCCGGCGATGATCGGCAGCGCCGGACCCATCATCGCCCATGCGGCGGCGAAGACCACCACGAGCGTCACCACGCCGACCGCGATGTCGCGGCTCAAAGGGCGGCCCGCGCGCAGGATCAGCGGCTGGTATTCCCACCACTGGTAGAGGGCGACGGCAACGCCGGCGGCGGCAAGCGCCCAGCCGAACGCGCGGATCGCGGAGGAGGGTGTCTTGGCGTAGGCCACGAGCGGAAAGGCCAGCGCCGTGAGGAAGCCGACGTGGAAGGCGCGGGTGATCTGGCTGGGCAGGTCGACGAGGTGCGCGGCGGTCGCGATCTGGAACAGCGAGAAGACGACGGCCAGCCAGAAGAGCGCGCGGCCGACCTGGCCGGCGGGAAACGCGACGCCGTGGGCTTCGCTCGGCAGGGGGGGCTCGGCGGCATGGGTCATGGGGGCACTCCGGCGCAAGGAAACGCGGGGCCCGGGTCCGGCCCCGCGTCGATCGTCTCAGGCGGGTCGGCCGCTCACTCGATCATGCCTTCCTCGCGATAGAACCGTTCGGCGCCCGGATGCAGCGGAATCGGCATGCCGGTCAGGGCCTCCTCGAGATTGATGAGCGACGCGGCCTGATGCGACGCCTCCAGATCCGCCAGGTTCTCGAACATCAGCTTCGTCATCGCGTAGGCGACGTCGTCGCTGACGCCCGCGTGGGTCACGAGGTAGTTCGAGACGGCGACCGTCGGCACGTCGGCCTCCTGCCCGTCGTAGGTGCCCGCGGGGATCGTCGCGGCGAGGTAGGGCGCGCCCAGCGTCTCGGCCACCGACGCCGGCACGGCGACGACGGTGATCGGCTGCGTCGAGGCCAGATCGCGGATCGAGGCGACGCCGAGGCCGGCCGATTGCAGCGTCGCGTCGAGCTGGCGGTTCTTGATCAGTTCGACCGATTCCGCGAACGGCAGGTATTCGGTCTTGCCCAGATCCTCGTAGGACATCTCCATCGCCCCGAAGATCGCCCGCGCGTTCAGCTCGGTGCCCGAGGCGGGCGCGCCGACCGACAGCGACTTGCCCGCGAGATCCGCGAACTCGGCAATGCCCGACTCCGCCGAGGCGACGATCTGGATGTAGTTCGGATAGATCGCCGCGATGCCGCGCAACTGGTCGAGCTTGGCGGGAAAGCCCGCTTCCTCGTCGCCCTCCCAGGCCGCCGCGATGCTGTCGCCCAGCGCGAACGCGATCTCGCCCCGGCCCTCCTGCAAGAGGTTCAGGTTCTCCACCGACGCCTTCGTCGACTGCACCTGCGTGCGCACCCCCTCGATCCTCTCGCCGTAAAGATTGGCAAGCCCAACCCCCAAGGGATAATAAACCCCAGACGTCCCCCCCGTCAGGACGTTTATGAAATCCTGCGCCTGCGCCGCCATGGGGGTCGCGGTGGCAAAGGCCGCTGCGGTCGCGAGGCCGCCGAGGACGGTTGCGAACTTGGTCATGGTCTTCTCCCTGTCGAATCCGTCGCGCATCCCTCCCGGACAGCGACTTGTCGGCCACATTCGCCCGAAAACCCCTTCGACGGCAACAGGGTATCTCGGCCGGCCGCGCTCTCGACAAACGTCCGGCGCGACCTATGCTCGGTCCCAACCCCGGAGAGCCCGCCATGACAAAGTCCATCTTCGCCGCCCTCGCCCTCGCCTTTCCGATCGCCGGCCATGCCGAGCCCGCCCGCTACGAGATCGATCCGGTTCATACGGTGGTGTCGTTCACGGTCGGCCATGTCGGCTTCTCGCAGGTTCTGGGCATCTTCGGGGAGGTCACCGGCGGTTTTACCTGGGATGACGAGACGCGGGAGCTCTCACAGGTCGAGATCACCGTCGCCACCGACAGCGTGAATACCTTCGACGCGGCGCGCGACGAGCATGTGCGCGCGGCCGATTTCCTTGGCGTGGCCGACAACCCGCTGATGACGTTCACCGCCGATGGCGGGGAGGCCGAGAGCGAGACGAGCGGCACCGTCGCGGGCGAGCTGACGCTGCTCGGGCAGACGCATCCGCTGGTGCTGGACGTCACGCTCAACAAGGAAGGGGTCTATCCCTTCGGCCACCAGAAGTTCACCCTCGGCCTGTCGGCGCAGGGCGTCCTGAACCGCAGCGACTGGGGCATGACCTACGGGGTCGACAACGGCCTCGTCGGCGACGAGGTGCAGGTCATGATCTCGACCGAGGCCCTGCGACAGGACTGACTCTTCGCTTTCCGCATGGCGGACTCCGGCGGCTCGGAAGCGGGCGGGACAGCAGCGTTCCGAGCGCGGCCCGTCAGACCCGTATTTCCCAAGACGTGCCGGTCGCAACGCCCGATCCTGCCGCTCGACTTTCGATCGGGTGACAATTGCCCGGGCGTGCGCGCCGGTGGCTGCACCGGGCACCGTTGGTGGATCGCGGATCGAGGACACCGTCAGGGGTTCGGCCTCCGGCGACACTGGCCATACCACTCGGCCCGTGCCCATACCGGACCCGGCGTCGGGACGCGCCGGGGAAACCTAGGCGAGCGGCGCCTCGAATGCGGTCGCCATCAACGCGCGAAACGCCTGCATCGGCAGGGCCGGGCGGTCGGGTGCCGGGGTCATGCCTGGGCCGAACAGGCTTGCGGGCAGCCGGTCGAGCAGTGCCGGGTCGCGCGACAGGATATGCAGCGGCACGTCGGCGCTCGCCCCCTCGCCGGTCAGAAGCTGCGCCGGCTGGTGGTCGCCCAGGACGACGAGGAGGGCATCGTCGTGCTGTCGCGCGATCCACTGGCCGATGACCTCGAGGCTGTAGTCGAGCGACAGGGCGTATTGCGTCCGGATGCGCTCCGGGTCGGACCAGACCTCGGGCGGCGTGTCGCCGTCGCGATGGTTGCCGTCGAAGACCGATCCGTCGCCGATCTCCTCCCACGGCAGGATCCGCGGCAGCGGCGTCCAGGGGGCGTGGGAGGAGATGAGCGCCGCTTCGACCATCACCGGGTCACCGCCGCGCAGTTTCGCGTCGATGGCGCTCAGCGTGTATTGGTCGGGCATCGTCACCCAGTCGAAGGGCTCGCCGCGGTAGTCGAGCCCCGCGGCGTCGAGCGTGACATCGTAGCCGAACCAGCCGGCCTCCGGCCAGTCCAGCGTGATCGCGGGCATTGCCGCCCCGGTGCGCCAGCCCGCCGCGCCGAACAGCCGGTTGAGCGAGCGCCGCTCCGACGTCATCAGCCGGTCGTAGCGGGCCTGCCCGTCGATCCGGAGGCCAGAGAGCAGCGTCCCGTGGCTGAGCCAGCTCTGACCGCCGCGCGTGGGGGCGGTGGCCCAGGCGCTGCGCATGCTCCATCCGGCCGCAAGAAGGCGGGCCTCGACCGCGTCCAGTCGGGTCCGCGCCGGACCGGAAAAGGCCGTGTCCTCGACGAAGCTGCGGCCGTAGGATTCGACGAAAAGCAGGATCACGTCGTGGCCCTTCAGGGCGGCGAAGGTCGGCGTGCCGACGTCGTCGTCCGACAGATCGGCGGTGAAGCGGCGCAGGTCGCGGACGGCATCGGTCATGCGGGTGACGCGGGCCGCGAGACCGGGGACGAGATCGGCGGAAACGCGGTGCGACGGCAGGGCGAGGCCGATTGCGGCGACAAACATCGTGGCCCCGGCAAGCCCGAGAGCACCGCGTCGCGCCGTGCCGTCCAGTCCTGCGATCTCCCCCAGCGTCCGGCCGAGCAGGGCCGCGAATAGGCCGATGGCGGCGAGCGTCAGAACGATCAGGCCGAGCGTCTGCACCCGCCCGATACTGCTGGACAACAGCTCCCAGCCCGATACCAGAAGATGCAGGTCGAGCGCCGGGTTGAACGCCCGGCTGAACGCCAGATCGGAGCCCAGATCCGCGATGCGCAGCACCAGGATCACGGTCGCCAGCGCCACGAGTCCCGCCCGCACCCAGCCCCGGCGCACCAGAAGGAGAGCCAGCACGATGACCGGCAGCTCGAACGGCAGGCGCAGGAACGTCGCGGCCGTCAGCTCGGCGGGCCGCTCCGGAAATCGCAGGACGAGGTGCAGCAGCAGGATGGCCGACGCGGCGCCCGCGATGCGCCACGCGCGGCGGGAAGACGCGGTCATCTGGCAGGCTCCCCTTGCCTAGGTCCACGGGCGTCCTGCTGCGCGTCGGTCTGTCCGCTGCGATGCTGGCGGCGCTCTGGGTCTGGCTCGACGGGGCGAGGATCGTCGGGCGGCTGGCGGCGGCGAAACCCGGCTGGGTGGTCCTGGCGCTTCTGCTGGTGCAGGCGCAGACTCTGGCCTCGGCCTGGCGCTGGCGGGCGACGGCACGGGCGCTCGGCGGCGATCTGGGGTGGGGCCGGGCGGTGCGGGAATACTACGTCGCGGGCATCCTGAACCAGACCCTGCCGGGCGGGGTGGCGGGCGACGCGGCACGGATCGCGCGGGGCCGGGGCGGCGGAGGCTGGCGCGGCGCGGCGGCCCCGGTGATGATCGAACGACTGGCCGGGCAGGTGGCGATGTGGATGCTGGCCGCCCTCGGCCTCGCGCTGTCGCCCCTGACGCTGGGGGGCCCCCTCTGGGTCGCGGCCTGCGGCCTGCTCGCGGGTCTCGGCGGCGCCTGGGCCGTCGTGCGCGTCGCCCGCGCCTCGGGGGGCCTCGCCGGCCTCCTGCGCCGCGCCTGGCTGGCCGAGGGTGCCTGGCGGCTGCAGGCGCCGCTGTCGCCGCTGATCGCGCTCAGCTACGTCCTCGTCTTCGCAATCTGCGCGCGGGCACTGGGTCAGGCGTGGCACCCGGGCGCGCTCATGACCCTCGTCCCGCTGACGCTTCTCGCAATGACGGTGCCGCTCTCCCTCGGCGGATGGGGCCTGCGCGAGGGGGCTGCAGCGGCGCTCTGGCCGCTGATCGGGCTGGCGGCGGGCGAGGGGGTCGCGGCGGCGGCACTGTACGGTCTCGTCTGCCTTGCCGGGGCGTTGCCGGGGGCGATCTTCCTCTGGTCGGCCGGGCGGTGACATCACCGGGTGGGCCGCTTGAGCCAGAGGATGTCGCGCCCGAACGACCAGAGCAGCGTAGCCACGCTGGCGGCGGCGAGCGCGGTGGTGGCCGGTGCGGGCAGGCCGGGCACGAAGATGAGGCACAGCGTCGCGAGTTGCTGCACGCAGACGGCCTTGCGCGCGAAGGAGGGCTGCAGGTCGCCGCTCAGGTCCGGATCGAGGCTGGCTGCGGCGAGGAAGATGTAACGCGGCAGGCCGAGGGCCACGACCCAGGGCCCGAACTCCTGCGTTTGCCAGGCGAGAAGGGCCAGCGTCAGGGCTAGGGCCGAATCCACCTCCATGTCGAAGCGCGCCCCAAAGGCCGAGGCCCGGCCGGACCATCGCGCGAGCGCCCCGTCGAGCCCGTCGAGCGCGAGGAGCGCCGCGATCGCCGCCACCGTCGACCAACCGTCGAGCGCGCCAAGCGGGCCATGCAGGATGGCGGTGCCAAGGGCGAGCGCCCCGCCGGCGCGCGCGAGCGTCACGACATTGGCGGCCCCGAAGCTGTCGTGCGGATGGCCCGCGCGCAGACCCGCGACGGTCAGCGCCGTCACCGATATCCAACCGGCGGCCCCGACGGCGATGGCGAAGGCGAGGTGCGGAGATTGTCCCGCCATGAGCCAGGCGGCGGTCAGCACGAAGGGGGCCAGTGCCAGCGCCGCGAAGAGCGCGCCGGCGGCGGGGCCGGTCAGCAACCGGCGACGCTTGTCGTGTGTCGGGAACATGACGGTCAATAGAGACCGACGCGGCGGGGCGGCAAGACCCGGCACGGAAATGCCCGGCGCGGTATCGTCGCCCCGTCGCTCCCATCGCCTTCCGATCAGGCAAGCGTTGCGGCGGTTCGGGCTGGCGGGCACCAGAGGGAGGGCGCGGTCGTGCCGAGACATCAGCCCTCCGGCAGGACGCGCGCGGCCAGAATTGCGGCAAGGGCGGGCAAGGCCAGGGTGGCCTGGACCTCTGCCACCCGCTCGGGTGTGAAATGCCCGGCGGCGTCCAGCATGTTCACCGTCGCGGCCAGCCTGCCGCCGACGACCACCGGAAGGTTCAGGCAGGAGCCGCAGCCGAGCGATGCGATCGTCTCGTGGTCGGGAAAGACCGCGGCGATCTCCGCGATGGAATTGGCGACGAAGGTCTCGTGGCGGCCATGGACGATGTCGAACCACGCATTGCGGTTCACCGGCTTGGTGCCCGAGGTCGGATAGGCTTCGGCCATGTTGCTGAACGCGCGCCGCGCCAGCCCCGCCTCCATGTCCACGGTCATCACCGTCCAGAGGCGGACGGAGACGGTCGCGTCGCTGTAGGCATGCAGCGCGGCAAAGGCGGCGGCGGGCGTGGTCGCGGCGGAGAGGGTGGCGGCGAAGGCGTCTGGCGTCACGGGTCGGTTCCCTGGCTGGCGGCGTAGAGGCTGCGGGAATAGTCGTCGGTGAAGCTGCCGTCGTGCAGCGCGGTGGCGGGGGCAATTTCCACGATGCGGCCGCGGCGCATGATGGCCATCCGGTCGCAGAGGAAGCCCACGACCGGCAGGTTGTGGGTGACGAGCAGGTAGGTCAGCCCGTGGTCGCGGCGCAGGCGCTTGAGGAGGTTCAGGATCTCTGCCTGGACGCTGACGTCGAGCGCGCTGGTCGGCTCGTCGAGCAGCATCACGCGGGGTTGCAGCATGAGCGCGCGGGCGATGGCCACCCGCTGCCGCTGCCCGCCCGACAGCTGGTGCGGGTAGCGGAAGCGGAAACGGCGGTCGAGGCCGACCTCGGCCAGCGCGTCCTCGACCCGGGCATCGCGGTCGGGCAGGCGGTGGATGGCCAGCGCCTCCGACAACACCGCGTCGCCCGTCTTGCGCGGATGCAGCGAACCGTAGGGGTCCTGGAAGACCATCTGGCAATCGCGGGCGAGGCTGCGGTCGGGCGCGTGGCCCCGCGGCTTGCCAAGCACCTCGATGCCGCCGGTCCAGTCCGGGGCGAGGCCGCAGATGGCCTTGAGGATCGTGGACTTGCCGGACCCGGATTCGCCGACCAGCGCGAAACTCTCGCCTTCGGCGATGGCTAAGCTCGCGTCGTGGACCACCGGGGTGCCATCGTAGGACACGGTCAGGTTCCGGAGCGTCAGCGCGGTCATGTGCCCGCCCAGGTGCTGCGGTCCAGCACCGGCAGTTCGTCGCGCGTCTCGTGCATCCGCGGCACGGCTGCAAGGAGGCCGCGCGTGTAGGGGTGGCTCGCGTGAGCAAGCTCCGACGCCTCGCAGGTCTCGACCACGCGGCCGGCGTTCATCACGAGGATGCGGTCGCAGTAACGCGCGACCAGCGGCAGGTCGTGGCTGATCAGGAGGAGACCCATGCCGTTGTCCCGCACCAGATCGTCGATCAGGCGCAGGACGTCGTTCTGCACGCTCACGTCGAGGGCGGAGGTCGGCTCGTCGGCGATCAGCAGCGCGGGGCGGGGGATCAGCATCATCGCGATCATCACGCGCTGGCCCATGCCGCCGGAGACTTCGTGCGGGTAGAGGCGGGCGACGCGGTCCGGATCGTCGATGCGGACGGACTCGAGCATGGCGCGGACGCGGGCGCGGAGGGTGGCGCGGGGCAGGCGCTCGTGGGTATGGAGCGCCTCGGCGATCTGGTCGCCGACGGTCATCACAGGGTTCAGCGAATAGCGCGGGTCCTGCATCACCATCGAGATGCGCGCGCCGCGGATGGCGCGCATCTGCCGGGCCGACAGGGCGTTCAGGTCGGTACCCTCGAAGATCAGCCCGCCCGACACGCGCCCCGGCGGGCGGATCAGGCGCAGGATGGCGCGGCCGGTGAGCGACTTGCCCGAGCCGCTCTCGCCGACGATGCCGAGGCGTTCGCGGCCGAGCTCGAAGCTGACGCCGTCGACGACATTGGTGCGCCCCGAGGGGGTCGGGAAGCTGACCGTGAGGTTCTCGACCGACAGCAGCGTCATCTGCGCTCCGCCTTGGGGAACATTCTCACTTCCGCCCCTTCGGGAACATTCTCATTTCCGCCCCTTCGGGTCGAGAACGTCGCGCAACCCGTCGCCCAGAAAGCAGAACCCCAGCGAGACGAGGATGATGGCGAAGCCCGGCATGGTCGCCACCCACCACTGGTCGAGGATGAAGACCCTCCCCCGCGAGATCATCGCGCCCCATTCCGGCAACGGCGGCTGCGCGCCCAGCCCAAGGAAGCCGAGGCCTGCGGCCGTGAGGATGATGCCGGCCATGTCGAGCGTCACCCGTACGATCATCGACGAGGTGCAGAGCGGCAGGATGTGCCGGGTGATCACCCGCAGGTGCGAGGCCCCGAGCAGGCGCGAGGCGGCGACGAACTCCGCGTGACGCAGCGTCAGCGTCTCGGCGCGGGCGATGCGGGCGTAGGCCGGCCAGGCGGTGATGGCGATGGCGATGATGGCGTTCTCGATGCCGGGGCCGAGGGCGGCGGCGAAGGCCAGCGCGAGGATCAGCTTGGGCATCGACAGGAAGACGTCGGTGACGCCCATCAGGATGCGGTCTGTCCAGCCGCCGAAGTAGCCCGAGACGGCGCCGACGAGGAGGCCGAGGGGCGCCGAGATGATGGCGACCAGCGCCACGATGAGCAGCGTGATGCGTGCCCCCCAGATGACGCGGGAGAGGATGTCGCGCCCCAGTTCGTCCGTGCCCATCCAGCTCGCGGCCGAGGGCGGCAGCAGGCGGCGTCCGAGATCCTGCCCCAGCGGGCTCTCGGGGGCGAGCCAAGGGGCAAAGGCCGCCGTCAGCACCAGCGCCACCACGATGGCCCCGCCGACCACGGCGAGCGGGTTGCGCAGCAGAAGCCCGAAGGCGCGCCAGGTCCGGCCGGCGGCGGCCTGACCGCGCGAGGCGGGGCTGTCGGTGGCGAGCCACGGGCGAAGGGCGATCATCGGCTGCGCGGGTCCAGCACCCGGTAGAGGACGTCCGAGAGCTTGTTGATCAGGATGAAGACCGCGCCGATCACCAGAGTCGCGCCCAGCACTGCGTTCATGTCGGCGTTGAAGAGCGCGGTCGTCAGGTAGTTGCCGATGCCGGGCCAGGAGAACACCGTCTCGATCATCACCGAGCCCTCCAGGAGGCCTGCGTAGCTGAGCCCGACGACGGTGATGAGCGGCACGCGGATCGGGCGGAAAGCGTGGACCCAGATGACCCGCCACTCGGCCACGCCCTTGACGCGGGCGGTGGTGACGAACTCCTGGTTCAACTGGTCGAGCATGAAGCTGCGCGTCATCCGGGCGATGTAGGCCAGCGCGAAGAACCCCAGGATCGTGGCGGGCAGGGCGATGTGATCGAGCGCGTTGGCCCAGACCTCCCAGTCGCGGGCGAGGGCTGCGTCGACGAGCAGGAGGCCCGTCACCGGCTCGACCACGCCGTCGTAGAAGATGTCGACCCGCCCCGGCCCCGCGACCCAGCCAAGGCCTGCGTAGAACACCGCCAGCCCGACGAGTCCCAGCCAGAAGGCGGGCACGGCGTAGCCCGTCAGTGCGAGGACCCGGATCGCCTGATCGACCCAGGATCCCTGCCGCGCGGCGGCGGTGACCCCCATCGGCACGCCGAGGACCACGCCGATGACGATGCCGATGGTCGCCATCTCGAGCGTGGCTGGAAAGACGCGGGCGAGGTCGGAGGCCACGGGGCGGCCGGTGCTGACCGAAAGGCCGAGGTCGCCCTGCAGGACGTCGCCGACATAGGCAAGAAACTGGACGACGAGCGGCCGGTCGAGGCCCATGGCGACCCGCGCGATCTCGTATTGCGCGGGCGTCGCGCGATCGCCGACGACGGCCAGCACCGGGTCGATGGGCACCACGCGGCCGATGAAGAAGGTGATCGCCAGCAGCCCGAGGAACGTCAGCGCCGTGACGAGCGCGAAGCCGCCGAGCGCGCGGACCGGGCGGGGCAGGATCATGACGGGACGGAGGATCGCGGACATCGGGCCTCGGCGCTCGGATGGGGCAGCGTAAGAAACCCGCTTGGCAGATGCAAAAAGTTTTGCTTTCATCGAACAAAGTTTTTCCGGCCGGAGAGACGATGCCCGCCGCAGAAGCCCAGCCGACCCCCGTCCTCGGCCCGCTTGTCCGCAAGCGGCGCAAAGCGCTCGGCCTGACGCTCAGGGCGCTTTGCGACCGGGCCGGGCTGTCGCCGGGCTACCTGAGCCAGGTGGAGAACGACAAGGCGGTGCCGACGCTGGGCACCCTGGCGCAGGTGGCGCATGCGCTGGACGTGGGTCTCGACTACTTCGTGACGGAGCCCCGCCCCGCGGACGCCCTCTCCCGGACCGAAGGCCGGCAGCGGTTCTCGATTTCCGGCGCGGCGGTCGTCTACGAGGCGGTGAGCGCGGATTATCCCGGCTCGGAGCTCACCTCCTACATCCTGCACGTGCCCCCCGGCTACGTGTCCGAAAGCGTGAGCCACGCGGGCGAGGAGATCGTCGTCATCCTCGACGGCGAGATCGAGCAGACCCTGGGCGGCCAGGTCATGGCGATGCGGCCCGGCGACTGCCTGCATTACTCCGGTGCCGTTCCCCACGCCTGGGCCAACCGCACCGGCACGCCGGCACGCCTGCTCTGGACAGGGCGGCTCGACGTGCTGCACTGGGACGGCGCGCCGGTCCTGCCGGCGGGCGCGCCGGCCAATACCGACACCGCGAAACCCCCAACGGGAGAGACGATATGAGACACTCGAGCCCACTGCTCCTCGCCGGCGCGTTCGCGCTGCCGCTGGCCATCGCGGCCCCGGCATTCGCCGCCACGCCCGACGGCATCCTCGTCGTGGCGCAGAACATCGACGACATCGTCGCCATCGACCCGGCGCAGGCCTACGAGTTCACCTCCGGCGAGCTGGTCACCAACGTCTACGACCGCCTCGTGCAATACGACGCCGAGGACCCGACCGTGATGTCGCCCGGCCTCGCCACCGAATGGACGGTGGACGCGGAGGCGAAGTCCATCGCCTTCACCCTGCGCGACGACGCGACCTTTCATTCGGGCAACCCGGTGCGCCCCGAAGACGTGACCGGCTCGCTCGCCCGCGTCATCGAGTTGAACCTCACGCCCGCCTTCATCCTGACGCAGCTCGGCTGGACGCCCGAGAACGTGGGCGAGATGGTGACGTCGGAGGGCAACGTCGTGACAATCCGCTACGAGGGCGACTTCTCGCCCGCCTTCGTGATGAACGTGCTCGCCTCGCGCCCCGCCTCCGTGGTCGACATGGAGACGGTGATGGCCGAGGAGGTGGACGGCGACAGGGGCAACGCCTGGCTGAACCTCAATTCCGCCGGTTCCGGCCCGTTCGAGATGACGTCCTTCCGGCCCGCCGAGATCGTCCGGCTCAAGTCCAACGAGGACTATTTCAAGGGCGCGCCCGCGCTCGACGGCGTCATCCTGCAGCACGTCGCGGAGAGCGCGACGCAGCAGCTCCTTCTGGAGCAAGGCGACGTGGACATGGCCAAGAACCTGACGCCGGACCAGATCGCGGGTCTGGGCGAAGGCATCAAGGTCGAGGTCTTTCCGCAGGCCGCCGTGCATTTCCTGTCGTTCAACCAGAAGGTCGAGGCGCTGACGCCGCCCGCCGTCTGGGAAGCGGCGCGCTATCTGGTGAATTATCAGGGCATGGCCGACACCATCCTGAAGGGCCAGATGGAGGTGCATCAGGCGTTCTGGCCCAAGGGCTTCCCCGGCTCGCTGGATGACACGCCCTATTCCTACGACCCGGAGAAAGCCAAGCAGATCCTCGCGGAGGCCGGGGTGGAGCTGCCCATCGACGTGACGCTGGATGTCATCAACGCGGCCCCCTTCACCGACATGGCGCAGTCGCTGCAAGCGGCCTTTTCGGAGGCCGGGATCAACTTCGAGATCCTGCCGGGCACCGGGAGCCAGGTCATCACCAGGTACCGCGATCGAAGCCACGAGGCGATGCTGCTCTACTGGGGCCCGGACTTCATGGACCCGCATTCCAACGCCAAGGCCTTTGCCTACAACGCGGACAATTCCGACGCCAATTATACCGCGACGACGACCTGGCGGAACGCCTGGGCCGTGCCCGATGCGCTGAACGAAATGACCACCGCGGCGCTGTCGGAGCCGGACGAGGACAAGCGCCTCGACATCTACCGGGAGTTGCAGGCCGAAGTGCAGGCCGAAAGTCCGATCGTGATCATGTTCCAGGCATCCTATCAGGTCGCGATGGACGAGGCGGTGACCGGCTACGTCAACGGGGCCACTTCGGACTTCGTCTACTACCGCCTGACCGACAAGTGAGGACCGGGTGGCCCCGGACGAGGCCGTCCGCCGCCGGAGGATGCCGATGGCCGACCGACTGACCCGCCTGCGCGCCCGTATGCGGGAGACGGGGACCGACCTCGTGGCGCTGGGACCGACGCGCCACATGCTCTGGCTCTCCGGCGCCGATCCGCATGGCGACGAGCGCCCCGTGATGCTGATGGTGTCGCGGGCCCACGCCGGGTTCCTGATGCCCGCCCTCAACGCGGAGTCAGTGCGGCAAGCGACCGACCTGCCGTTCGAGACCTGGACCGACGACGCCGGGCCGAATGCCGCGCTGGCAACCCTGCTGGGGGCTTGCGGCATAGGGGCGGGAGCCTCGATCGCGGTGGATGAGGCGATGCGCGCCGATTTCGCGCTCCTCCTGCTCGACGCGCTCGAGGCGCCGCGCCACAGCTTCTGCGCCGAAACGGTCGGCCATCTGCGGGCGATGAAGGACGAGGGCGAGGAGGCCGGCTTGCTCGCCAGCGCGCGGCTGAACGATGCGGCGGCCGGGGCCGGGTTCGCGGCGCTCCGCGAGGGCATCACCGAGCGCCAGGTCGCGGAGGTTATCGCCGGGCACTACGCCGCGCACGGGGCGGCACCGGAATTCACCATCGTGGCGTTCGGTGCCAACGGGGCGTTCCCGCACCATCACACCGGAGAGACGGCGCTGGCCGAGAACATGGCGGTGCTGATCGACACCGGCTGCCGCCTCGACGGCTACCCCAGCGACATGACGCGCTGCGGCTGGTTCGGGTCGGAGCCTGACGCGGAGTTTTTGCGCGTGGCCGAGGTGGTGGAGGCCGCGGTTCAGGCCGGCATCGACGCCGCCTGCCCCGGTGCGAGGGCCCGCGACGTGGATGCGGCGACGCGCGGCGTGATCGCGGCGGCGGGTTACGGGCCGCGGTTCCTGCACCGCACCGGCCACGGCCTAGGGCTGGAGATCCACGAGCCGCCCTGGATCACCGCGACGAGCGACACGGTGCTGGAGGAGGGGATGGTCTTCTCCATAGAGCCGGGCGTCTATCTCACTGGCCGTTTCGGGATCCGGCTCGAGGATATCGTGATCCTGCGCGAGGGCCGCGCCCGCGTCCTGTCAGCGCTGCCCCGCGACATCGTCCGGGCCTGATCCCGCGGCCTCGGTGCGGCCCCCACCCCGCGATTGCCAAGAAAGCGGGGCCTCGGGTAGGGACGGGCATGTCGGGTGAGCAGAACACGGGCGCCGCGCGCTGGCCGGCCTATGTCATCAACATGGACGCCGATGCCGCGCGGCTGGTCAATTGCGCCGCCGCGCTCGACCGGCAGGGCATCGCGTGGGAGCGGGTGCCGGGCGTCGACGGCCGGGCGTTGCCACCCGCGCAAGTGGCGCGCGTCTACGATGCCGGGGCCAACGCGCGGCGGGGGCGGCACCCGCTCATCGGACCGGAGATCGGCTGCTACCTGAGCCACATCGAGGCCTGGCGGTGGATCGCGGCGGGGACGGCGGCGGGCGGCGCGGTGTTCGAGGACGACTTCGCCGCCGACGACAGTCTGGGCGACGTGCTCGACACGTTGGCGACGGGGTCGGCGGGCTACGACATGGTCAAGCTCTTCGCCTTCAATGCATCCCCCCGCAACGTCGCCAGCAGGCCCCTCGGGCGCGGTCACATGCTGATCGAACCGTACCGCGTGCCGACCTGTCTCATCGGCTACACGCTGACTAGGGACGCGGCGGCCTGGCTGGCGGCGCGTGCGCTGCCGTTCTTCCGCCCGGTGGACGAGGACCAGAAGTTCCTCTGGGAGACCGGCCTGCGCGTCGGACTGGTCACGCCGCCGCCCGTCCGCATCGGCGACCAGCAGGCGACGACCGGCACCATCGGCGGCGCGCGGCGCGCGGTCGGGCGGTCGGGGCTGGCGCAGGCGGTGCATTCGGCGCTCTATCAGCTGCGCTACCGCGTCGCGCTGTATCGGCACCGGAGGGGCGCATGAAGGTCCTGCACCTGCATTTCGGCAAGGAGGGCGGAGCGGAGCGATTCTTCGTCAACCTCGCAGGGGCCTTCGGGCGGCGCAGCGTGGAGCAGCGGTTCGTGATCCGGCCCGACCGGACGTGGCGTTCGGAAATCGCCGATCACGGCGCGATCATCGAAAGCAACTATCGCCGCCTCTCGTTGGCATCGCTGGTTCTGGAATGGCGGGTCAGGCGACTGGTCCGGTCCTGGAACCCCGATGCCCTCATGGCATGGATGCCCAAGGGCGCGCATCTCATACCGGCCGCGTCACCTGCGATCAAGCTGGCCCGGCTGGGCGACTTTCCGGTCGATCTGAAGCGGTTCCGAAGCTGCGACATTCTGGTCGGCAACGTGCCGGCCATCGGCGAGCACTGCCGCGCGCTCGGCTGGACGAAGCCGGTGGTGACGATCTCGAACTTCGCGCGCCCCGTGACGCCGGTGCCTGTCGCGCGCGCCTCCCTCGGGACGCCGGAGGATGCCTTCGTGATCTCCGGCGTCGGCCGGTTCGTGCACCGCAAGGGCATGGACCTGCTGATCCGGGCGGCGGCGCAGGTGCCGGACGCGTGGCTCTGGCTGGTGGGCGACGGGCGGGAGCGCGCGGCGCTGGAGGCGCTGGCCGTCGAGGTGGGCATCGCGGAGCGCACGCGGTTCCTCGGCTGGCACCCGGAGCCGATCCACGTCATCGCCGCCTCGGACGTGCTCGGGCTGCCGTCGCGGCACGAACCCTTCGGCAACGTGGCCATCGAGGGCTGGCAGGCGGGCGTGCCGGTCGTCTCGACCCGCTCCGAAGGGCCGTCGTGGTACATGGAGGACGGCGCGAACGGCTGCCTCGTGGAAATCGACGACGTGGACGGCTTCGCGGCGGGGCTCATGCGGTGCCGCGACCCGGCCTTTGTTGCGAAAATTGTGGCGGGAGGGCGGATGAAGCTGGCGACGACGTTCAGCGAAGCGGCGATCGCCGACGCCTACCTCGCGCTCTTCGCAGGCAACCTCGCCGACCCGGCTGCGCGGCCGTGAGGGCGCTCGTCCTCAATCTCGCGGAGCGGACGGAACGGCTGGCGTTCCAGGCGGCGCAACTCGACAGGCTCGGCCTCGCCTGGGACCGGATCGAGGCGGTGACGCCCGAGTCGGTCTCGCCTCCACTGTCGGACGCCTACTGGTCGCGCTGGCAGCGGCCGATGCGGCCCGCCGAGGCGGCGGCGCTGCTGACGCATGCGCAGGCCTGGCGACTCGTGGCGGACAGCGACGAGCCCCGCCTCGTGCTGGAGGACGACGCGGTGCTGATGCCCGCCGCGCCCGCGTTCCTGGCGCGCGTCGAAAGTCTCGATGGGATCGATCACGTCTCGCTGGAGGTTCGCGGTCGCCGCAAGCTGCTGGGCGACCGTCATCCGGAGGCGCCGATGCGGCGGCTCTGGCAGGACCGGACGGGGGCGGCGGCCTATCTCCTCTGGCCCGCCGGCGCGCGCAAGCTGCTGGCCCGCCAGGCGCGAGCGCCGAGCCTCGCCGACGGCCTGATCTGCGCGGCCTACGATCTGGTCTCATGGCAGGCCGACCCGGCGCTGGCGGCACAGCTCGACATCTGCGCGCGCTACAGCGTGGCGCCGCCCATCGAGACCACGTCTTCCATCGGCTGCACCGGGCGGAGCAGCCTGTCGGAGCTGGACCCTGCGGCGCGCCGGCGGTTCCGGGCGCGGCGTATCGGGGCGCAATTCCGCATGGGGCTGCGGCGGCTGGCGCATCCGTCGGCGACCCGGCGCGAGCCGGCGCTGGACAGCCCCCGCTGAACGCGGCGGCGCGCCGCGCGTCAGGAGCGGGCGGGGCGGCGGAGCCCGAACACCCCGCCGCGCCGCGATCACATGGCCGCGGCTTCGGCGAGCGGGCCGGTGTTGATCGTCCCCTCGTAGCTGTCCAGCGCGGCACCGATGCTGCCCGCCCCCACGAAGACATCCGCGACACCCTTCATGAAGGTGGCCGTGCTGGCGCCGAACCAGCGGTCCGAAAGCTGCTCTTCGATCGTCGGAAAGGCGAAGGTGCTGAGCGCCTCGCGCGCGGGCTCGAGCTCCATGCCCGACTCCTGCGCGATCGTCGCCAGCATC
>JBBQDX010000006.1:0-36536 GCA_038320125.1 Rhodobacterales bacterium
CCCTTCATGAAGGTGGCCGTGCTGGCGCCGAACCAGCGGTCCGAAAGCTGCTCTTCGATCGTCGGAAAGGCGAAGGTGCTGAGCGCCTCGCGCGCGGGCTCGAGCTCCATGCCCGACTCCTGCGCGATCGTCGCCAGCATCTCCTCGCCGCCCTCGCCCGAAGTCCAGCGCTGGTTCGCCGCGGCGGTGACGCTCAGGAACTTCGCCACGGTCTCCGGATACTCGGCGATGAACTCGGCTGAGGCCGAGGTCACGTCGAACACCGGGATGCCCAGCTCCTCCTTCTCGGGCCCGGTCAGCAGGACGTTGCCGTAGTCCTTCATCCGCTGAAGCCCGCCGCCATAGCCGCAGGCCATGTCCACGGAGCCCTGCGAGATCGCGGCGGCCCCGTCGGCGGGGGCCATGTCGACGACCTCGAGGCTGGCCACGTCGACGCCGAAGTGGTCCATCTGGCGCAGGAAGCCGTAATGCGCGGCGGTGCCCAGCGGCACGGCCACGCGCTTGCCCGCGAGGTCGGCGGCGTTGTCCTTCGTGATCTCCAGATCGGAGCGGACGACGCAGTTGTCGTTCTCGGAATAGGAGACGGCCACGTCGACGGCCTGAATGTCCTGCCCGGCCGAGGTCGCCACGACGAAGGGCGGGACGCCCTGGCTCACGGCGATCTGCACGTCGCCGGAGGCCATGGCGGCGGACATCGCCGTTCCGGTCTCGAAGGCGACCCAGTTCACCCGGGTGCCGAGGACCTCGTCGTAGGTGCCGTTCACCTTCGCCTCCAGCATCGGCATCGGCCATTCGAGGAAATATGCGACGGTAATCTCTTCGGGTTCCGTTTGCGCCAAAGCGGCATGCGCGCCCATGGCCAGCGCGGTGCCGGCGAGCAGGGTGGTGACGGTGCGTTTCATCAGGTCTCTCCTGTCGGGATTCGGTTTTATGTTCTCGTTGTGCCGGGTCCGGCCTGGGCACGATACAGCCAGACGGTGGGGGGACGTCAACGAGCGGCGTGTCGGGGCCGCCGGGGGCCGGTCCCATGCTACGGATTGCCTTGGCAGGGGCAGGTCCGTGCCGCGCCCCTATACATTCGGCCCGCAGGAGCGTAGATGCCGCCTCTTCCCATCCGTCCGCCGCAGGAAATTTCGTGAAACAGACCCTCGCCGATGCGCTGTCCGAGCGCGGATACGACACTCTTACCCCGGTGCAGGAGGCGGTGCTCGACCCCGCGCTCACCGGGAAGGACATGCTCGTGTCGGCGCAGACCGGGTCGGGGAAGACGCTGGGCTTCGGCCTCGCCATCGCGCCGACGCTTCTCGAGGAGGCCGATACCTTTCCGCCCGCAGGCGCCCCCCTGGCTCTCGTCATTGCGCCCACGCGTGAGCTGGCGCTGCAGGTGCGCCGCGAGCTGACCTGGCTTTACGCCAAGGCGGGCGCGGTCCTGGCCTCCTGTGTCGGCGGCATGGACATGCGCGATGAGCGGCGGGCGCTCGGGCGGGGCGCGCATGTCGTGGTCGCCACGCCGGGCCGCCTGCGCGACCACATCACGCGCGGCTCCATCGACCTGCGCGACCTGCGCGCCGTGGTGCTGGACGAGGCCGACGAGATGCTCGACCTCGGCTTTCGCGAGGACCTCGAGTTCATCCTCGGCGAGGCCCCCGAGGAGCGGCAGACGCTGCTTTTCTCGGCCACCGTGCCCGCCGCCATCGCCAAGCTCGCCGAAAGCTATCAGCGCGACGCCACGCGCGTCGCCACCACCACCGGCAAGCAGCAGCACGCCGACATCGAGTATCATGCGATCGACGTCTCGGCGCGTGACGGCGAGAATGCCATCATCAACGTCCTGCGCTTCCACGAGGCGCCGAACGCCCTCGTCTTCTGCAACACCCGCGCTATGGTGAATCGGCTGACGACGCGCCTGTCGAACCGCGGCTTCCCGGTCGTGGCGCTGTCGGGCGAGCTCAGCCAGGCGGAGCGGACCCATGCCCTGCAGGCGATGCGCGACGGCCGCGCGCGGGTCTGCGTGGCGACGGACGTGGCGGCCCGGGGCATCGACCTGCCGAACCTCGACCTCGTGATCCATGCGGAATTGCCGACCGGGTCGGACACGCTCCTGCACCGCTCGGGCCGCACCGGCCGCGCCGGGCGCAAGGGGGTGAGCGTCCTCATCGTGCCGCCTGCCGCCAAGAAGAAGGCGCAGCGCCTGCTGAGTTGGGCCAAGGTGCAGGCGAGCTGGGCCCCCGCGCCCTCGGCTGACGCCGTGCGCGAGAAGGACCGGGAGCGGATGCTGGCAGACCCGGCCTGGCACGAGGAGATGACCGAGGACGAATCGCCCGTCGTCAACGACATGACGGCGCGCTTCTCGTCGGCACAACTGGCGCTGGCCTATCTGCGGCTCAAGGGCGAGCGCCAGACCGCCCCCGAGGATCTGTCGGAGCTGTCGGACACCCATTCGCCGACCCCGCGCCCGGTCTTTGGCGCCTCCGTCTGGTTCGCCATCGCCGGCGGGCGTGCGGCGCACCACGATCCGCGCCGCCTGTTGCCGATGCTGTGCAAGGCCGGCAACATCACCCGCGACGACATCGGGGCGATCCGCATCCGCGACGACGAGTCCTTCTTCCAGATCTCCGACACCGCCGCCGCCGCCTTCGAGAAAGCCGCGGGACCCCAGATCGAGGGGGATGAACTGCGCCGGTCCGAGGCTCCGCCCGCGCAGGGCCGGTCCGCTCCGCGGCAGGAGGCCCGTCCGGCGGCTAAGGCCCATGCGCCCAAGGTCGACAGCGCCCCCGTCGAATGGAACGACGAGGCGGCCCCGCGCGCCAAAAAGCCCAAACCCGCGCATCCGAACGCCAAGCCGCGGCGGCCCGAGGACGACCGGCCCGAGGGCGTGGTCGAACCCTGGAAGAAGCGCCCGAGACCTACAGGGAAACCCGGCGCGAAGTTCGCGGGCAAGACGTATCAGGGCAAGCCCGCTGGGAAGCCGACCGAAAAGCCGGCGGCAGCAGGAACGCCGGTCGGCAAGCCCACCAGCAAGAAGAACAAGGCGCGCGCTGCCGCCGCGAAAGCCGCAGGGGGCAAGTCCGAAAGCTGACCCGGGGCAGCTTTCGGGTGTCGGCAGGGCAGGGCCCGCAAACATGCCGCGAGACGTCACCCCGACGCGATCCGCGCCGGACAATGCGGGATGCCGCCGGACGCTGCGGCACTGTTTGCAGTCGGTGCTTCGAGCCCGTCCGGGGGGCTCCCGGGGATCCTGTCGAGCCGAACGGTGGCCTCAGGAGCCCGCCGCTCGCTCCGCCGCGGTCAGATCCGACCACCACGCGGCATAGCTGCTGTTGGCGGGCGCCTTCTGCGTCTCGTCGGGCGCGTCGTCATCCCACCAGACCGGGCCGCGTTCGCCCAGCCGCTCCTTCGCGGCCTGCACGCCACCCCGCGCGGCGCGCGTTTCGGTCTCGTCCGTCGCATCCCGCACCGCCCGCCGCGCCTGCATCAGCGCCTTGACGGCGGCGCGGCGGTCCGTGTCGGACAGCGACGGATCGGTGCGTCGCCAGAGGCGCCCTTTGGCGACGAAGTAGCGGCCGTCGGGCGTTTCGGGATAGGCCTTGCGCGCCATGCATCACATCATCCGGATGACCTTGGGGTCGAGCGCCAGCACGTAGCCTTGCCGCGTGATGTTGCGGATCAGCAGATGCGTCACGATCTGGTTGCCCAGCGCGTCGCGCAGGCGCTTGATTCGGGTGGCGCCCGCGGCCTCGTCGCAGTCGGTCTCGGGCTTGCCGGTGATGACCGCCTCGATCTGCGCGCCGGTCAGCATGTCGCCGTCGAGCCGCGCCTCGGCCAGAACCGCCAGCGTCTCCATCGCCGCATCGGTCAGCTTCAGCTCGATGTCGTTGAGCATCACCGCGTTCTCGGCGCGGGCCAGGATCAGCGACGTCACCTGGATTCCCGACCGCTCGATCTCGCCCATGCGGCGATTCAGCGTGACGATGGCCACGAGCAGCACGACGCAGGCGATGAGGAGCGCGGTGGCGAAGACCAGCAGCACGAAGATGATGAGGCGGTAGCTTCCCAGCACCTCGGAGAAGGCGGTCCCCGATTGCGCGAGGACTTCGAGGAGCCTGATCTCGGCGCGGTTCGTGAGATCCGATTCGACGAACAGCCGCTCGACCCGGGCGTTGAAGGCGTTGGCATCTGGCAGGGTGGCGAACAGGAAGACCGCCGCCGCCGTCAGGATCAGGACGATGGCGGCGATGCCGAGGCCGACGACCTTGGCGGAAGCGGCGCGCGTTTCAGTAACGGAGGAAGTAGTCGCCGGCACTCGCTCTCCTCTGGTCGAGACCCTCGGGGCCGAACACCGACATGACTTGCAACAATTGCCACCCGTCCCGCAAGCGCCCGCGCACGACGCCGGCGGCAGAGGCCGGATCGCAGGCGGCGTCGGGCACCTCCACCACGCCGTAATGCAGGCGCAAAGGCGCGTCCTGCTTGGCCTTGTAATCGGCATAGCAGGCCGCCGACGCTGCGACCGGCGCGAGCAGGACGGCGGCAAGGGCCAGGGAGGAAAGGGCCAGGAGGGGAAAGGCGCGTCGCATGCGCCCTTGATGCGCCATGAGGGCGCGTCAGGCAATGCGCAGGGATGGTTATGCCATGACGGCGCGGTGTCATTGAGCCGCAGGGCGCATTCGGGCGAGGGTGATTCCGCCGACCGACACGTTCCCGCACCGCACGCCACCCCGCCCCGACCGGAGACCTCGATGATCCGCCCCGTCCTCGCCGCCGTTCCGACCCCGGTCCGCTCACGCCCCGCCGGCCCGGTGCCTGCTGGGGTCGGATCCGGCGGCATCGCCGGAGCGGCAGTCGGGCCGATGGCGCTCGACCGCCGCCGGGATACGGTCACGCCATCGGAAGGCTGGCCGTCGCAATGCCTCGTGCAGATCCGCGGCACCCAAGCTCACAACGATGCCCTCTGCCTGCGCAGCTAGGGCTGGACCTCCCGCGCCGCACGGCGTTGACGCTACCCGCGTTGACGCTCCGCCGGAGGGGGGGCAGGGTCGGGCCATGCCGGCACTGCCCCCCGACTTTTCCTTCGAGCGCGCCGCCCTGGACCGGGGGGCGCATTTCGTCGTGGGGGTGGACGAAGTCGGCCGCGGCCCCTGGGCCGGGCCGGTCGTGGCCTGCGCCGCCCGTCTGATCGGACCCGCGCCCGACGGCCTGACCGACAGCAAGAAACTCACGGCGCGGCGGCGCGAGACGATGGTGCCGCTGCTGATGGCCTGTTGCGAGGTCGGCTTCGGCGAGGCCGGCGTCGAGGAGATCGATGCCCTCAACATCCGGCAGGCCACGCATCTCGCGATGCGCCGTGCCGTGGCCGCCTTGCCACAGGCCCCCGATCACCTGCTGATCGATGGAAACGACAGGCCGGCCTGGGTCGAATGCGCCTGCGACCTCATCATCGGCGGCGACGGGCGGTCGTTGTCGATCGCCGCGGCTTCGGTGCTGGCGAAAACACGGCGGGATCAAGGCATGGTGGCGCTGGCGCAACAACATCCCGGCTTCGGCTGGGAGCGCAACGCGGGCTACGGCACAAAGGCGCATCGGGATGGCCTCGCGCTGCACGGAATAACACAACATCATCGCCGGAGCTTCGCACCGATACGCAAGATGCTGTGTTCCCCAGGCTGACACGATCTTGCCGCAATCCATAAGTGGACGGTTAACGACTGCCCCGTCATGTTGACCCTCGAGCAACAAGGCGCCCCGCCAACGAGGGTGCCGATCGAGGCGACAGACAATGGCAAGACCTGCACCGGGAGCGGCGACGCTTCCGCTCGATACCATCATGTCCGGCGACTGCGTGGCGGCGATGAATGCGCTTCCCGCCAGTTCGGTGGACCTGGTCTTCGCGGACCCGCCCTACAATCTGCAACTGCGCGGCGATCTGCACCGTCCCGACAACTCCCGCGTCGATGCCGTCGACGATCACTGGGACCAGTTCGAGAGCCTGAAGGCCTATGACGCCTTCACGCGGCAATGGCTGACGGCCGCGCGCCGGGTGCTCAAGCCCGATGGCGCGATCTGGGTGATCGGCAGCTATCACAACATCTTCCGCGTCGGAGCCGCGTTGCAGGACGAGGGGTTCTGGATCCTCAACGACGTGGTCTGGCGCAAGACCAACCCCATGCCGAACTTTCGCGGCAAGCGCCTGACGAACGCGCATGAGACGATGATCTGGGCGTCGAAGACCGAATCCTCGAGGTACACCTTCAACTACGAGGCGATGAAGGCTTTGAATGAAGGGGTGCAGATGCGCTCCGACTGGACCTTCCCGATCTGCACCGGGCACGAGCGGCTCAAGAACGCGCGCGGCGAAAAGGCCCATCCGACGCAGAAGCCGGAGGCCCTGCTGCATCGCCTGCTGGTCGGCTCGACCAACCCCGGCGACGTGGTGCTCGACCCGTTCTTCGGCACCGGCACGACCGGCGCGGTGGCGACGATGCTCGGTCGCCACTTCGTCGGCATCGAGCGGGAAGAGGAATACCGCCTCCTCGCCGCCGACCGCATTGCCCGCGTCCGCACGCTCGACGCCGCCGCCATTGAGGTCACCACCTCGAAGCGGGCGGAGCCGCGGGTGCCGTTCGGCCAGCTGGTCGAGCGGGGAATGCTGCGGCCAGGCGAGGAGCTGCTCTCGGTCAACGGCCGGCATCGCGCGCGCATCCGCGCCGATGGCACGTTGTCCGGCGAGGGGATCAAGGGGTCGATCCACCAGGTCGGCGCCTCCTGCGAGGGCGCGCCCAGCTGCAACGGCTGGACCTACTGGCATTTCAGGCGCGAGGGGAAGGCGGTTTCGATCGACACCCTGCGCCAGCAGATTCGTGACGAGATGGTCAAGATGACCTGACGCGCGGACGACTGACCGCCTGCGCCCGCTGTCCAATGTCCGGCGGGTGCCACCTCGACCCCGCGTCCTCCGTGGCGCGGGGTTCTTTCTTGCATGCGTCGACGCGCGGATTGCCGCAGTCCGATGCTGCAGACGGAAAAAGAGCGCCTCCGGGGAGACGCCCTTCGTTCGAGCACCGGCTCCGATCGGCCCGAGGGCCGACCCGATCAATCGGCGGCGGCGGCGGCGGCCAACAGGATGATCGCCAGGATCGGAACGATGATGCCGGCGGACGAGGAGGACGTGTCCTCGACGATCGTGACGGGCTCGACCACCACGGGCTCCATCGGAGCCGGGGCGAGGTTGCCCGCGAAGGCGGTGGTTGCGGCGGCCGAGAGAACGGCGGCGAGAGCGAGTTTCTTCATGTGTGAGTATCCTCCAAGATACGCCATTGGTGAGGCGACAGCTGCCACACCATATGGCACCCAAGACTGTACCTCGTGCCCCTTCGTTAAGCAGCTATGACAGGGCTTTGAAAAGACGATTCGAGGGCAACTCCGCAGCACCGCGCGGCATATCGTCAAATAAGCAACACCTGTGTTCCGACCCGCGTCATGGCGAAGACCTCGGCGATGTGGCGGTTGTAGAGGCCGATGCACCCCGAAGAGGAGCGCCGCCCGATCTTGGCGTCGTCGTGGGTGCCGTGGATGCGGTAGTAGGTCCAGCCGAGATAGAGCGCATGGGTTCCCAGGGGATTGCCCGGGCCGGGGCCGACGACGGCGGGCCATTCGGGGTTGCGCTTGCGCATGTTGGGCGTCGGCCGCCAGGTCGGACCCACCACCATCTGAACCACGCGCGTCCGGCCGCGGCGGGTCATGTCCTCCGACTGCGGCACCGAGGAGGGATAGAGGTGATGGGTGCCGTCCGGCTGCCAGAAATGCAGGGCCCGGCTGCCGATATCCACGAGGATCGCGCCGTTGCGCAGGCTCGGGAAATGCGGCTGCCAGTCCTGGGCATGGAAGCTGGCGAGGTTGTGGCGGGACGAGGCCGAGATCGGCGGCTCGAGCTGCACGGTGTCGGGCAAGCTCTGGGCGAGGGCCGGGAACGCGAGGGCCGTGGCGGCCGCGGCACCGGTGGCGAGGAACGCGCGGCGGTCGAGTCGAGGCATCGAGGAACTCCTGATCGTGGGCCCGGACGATCCGGGACTTGGCTACCCTGCGGATTGCCGGTGCCGGCGGCTCGGCGGGGAGATGCTGCTCCTTCGCTAGGAAAAATTGCCCCGTCGCGCAAATCAAACCGGCGGGACCTGGCGATGTTTTGTCCCTGTCCCTGTCGCAAGGGCATTTGCCTCATGGACTGCTCCGTTATACTCCCGAAAAACGCGAACGCACCTGGGGAAGCTGATGAACCGCCGTATTGCACTCTTTCTGCTGGGGTCCAGCGCTCTCGTCGCCTGCGCGCCGCCGGTGCCGCAGGTGGGACTGGACGGCCGGCCGCTTCCCAGCGTCTACCGGATCTCGCGGGCGGACGCGGACCGCCTGCCATTTCGCGCGCTCGATGCGGTGAACGCGTTGCGGCAGGGGTCCGGGGTGCCGCCGTTGACGCTCGATTCGAAGCTGAACGCCGCCGCCGAGACGCATTCGCGCGACATGTCGCTGCAGAACCGTCCCTGGCACTTCGGCTCCGACGGCTCGTCGCCCATCGATCGCGCACAGCGCGTGGGCTACGATGGTCGGCTCCTCGGCGAGGCGATCTCGGAGACCTACGAGACCGAACTCGAGACCATCGCCGCCTGGCTCAAGGAAGAGGGGCCGCGCCGCGTCCTGCTGGACCCCGCAGGCCGCCGCATGGGCTTCGCCCACTATCAGGAGTCGAACGGCAAGATCTGGTACACGCTCGACGTGGGCACGTGACGGGCAACTCCGTCGCAGGCTCCTGATCCGAAACGGACGTCGGGGCCGCCGCGGCCCCCGTTCCTGATCCCATAGAACGGCCCCAGCCGCATCAGGCGTAGATGTCCACCGGCGTGCCGTCGCGCACCATCGCATAGACGTGGCGCATCTCCTGGTTGGTGACCGCGACGCAGCCGGCCGTCCAGTCGGAGCCCCGCAGGCGCTTCTCGTCGCCCCAGCCGTGGATGAAGATGTCGCCGCCCGGCCGCCTGTTCATCTCGGCGGCGCGAAGGCGGTCGAGATCGTTCGGGTAATCGATGCCGACCGACAGGTAGAAGCTGGAGTTCGGGTTGCGCCGGTCGATATGGTAGCGCCCTTCCGGGGTCCTGCCGTCGCCCTCGAACTGCTTGGGCCCGGTGGCGGTGAAGCCCAGTTGCACCGCATGCACCGTGAGCGGCACCCGATCGCTGAAGAGCACCATCTGCCGCGTGCTCTTCATGATCTGCACCCGCGTCACCGGGGGGCCGTCGTAGCCGATGAACTTGCTGCTGCATCCGGCCAACAAGGCTGCTGCGCCCGCGCCAAGCGCCAGAGCGCTCCGTCGTGTGAATCGTTCCATGTCCTGCCTGCACTCTGCGTTGCACTGTCCGGCACCGATGATAGCCGATTCCGCGCCCTATCGAAACGGCTCAGTTTTCGCGGGACTTCGGTGCAGTCCCGGCGCAACAGGTGTGGCTGTCCTACCCCAGGTAGGCGCGGAGCGCGGGCGTCGGCGCGTCGAAGAGCGCGTCGGTGGCCACCGGCGCCTCGAGCCGGCCGTCGGCGATGAGCGCGGTCAGGTCGGCGATGGCGCGGGCGTCGTCGGGGTCGTGGGTGACCATGAGGACGGAAAGTTCCTCCGCCCGCGCGGTCTGCTGCAGCAGCGTCAGCATCTCGCGCCGCAGGGCCGGCCCCAGGGCCGAGAAGGGTTCGTCCAGCAGAAGCCAGGGTCGGCCCCGCAGCAGCGCGCGCGCAAGTGCCGCGCGGCTCTGCTGTCCGCCCGACAGGTCGCGGGGCAGCCTGCCGCCCATCCCCTCGAGCCCGACGCGGGCCAGCACCGCATCGCGCGCCTGCCGCTGCGACGGATCGAGCCGCAGGTCGGGGCGCAGGCCGAGGCCCGCGTTCTGCGCGACGGTAAGGTGGGGGAACAGGTTCTGGTCCTGGAACAGCATCGACAGGGGGCGGTCGCCCGGCGACAGGCGGCCAATGTCGCGGCCGTCGATCCGGATCGCGCCCGAAGCGGGCGCGAAGAACCCGGAGATGGCGGCGAGGAGCGTGGATTTGCCCGACCCGCTCGCCCCCATCAGCGCGGTGATGCGCCCCGCGGCGAAGGTCGCGTCGGCCGCGAGATGGAACGCGCCCTGCTCCAGTCTCAGCTCGTCGAGCTCAAGCATCGCGCGATCCCCGCTCGAAGATCCAGAAGAGACCGAGCGACAGGGCCACGAGGAGGAGGGCCGCCGCCTTTGCCTCCTCCATCCGGTAGGCGCCCATGAGTTGATAGAGGACCAGCGGCAGCGTCGCCTGATCGGGCGAGGCGAAGAGCGCGATGACGCCGAGGTCGCCCGCCGCCAGCGCCGCCGCCAGCCCCGCCGCGAATCCGGCCGGGCGGCGCAGTCGGGGCAGCGCGACGAGGCGCAGCCAGGGCAGGCCGCTCAGCCCCAGCGACGCGGAGATGCGGCCGTAGTCGGCCTGCAGATCGCGCATCGCCGGGATCAGGGCGCGCAGGGCGAAGGGCAGCGACAGGACGACGTTGACGAAGACCGTGACCGGCAAGGCCAGCCGCACCGGGTTCGCCACGGGCAGCAGCAGGATGTAGAGCCCCGTGCCCAGCACCAGCGGCGACGCGGCAACGGCGAGCGCGCCTGCTCCCTCGATCCAGCCGCCACGCGGCGCGACGGCGGCAAGTGAGATGGCGAAGGCGAAGCCTGTGGTAAGGATCGCCGCCGCCAGTGCGATGGCGAGCGAGCGCGCGGCGGCGGCCCAGACGGCGGCGGGCAAGCCGGTCACATGCAGCGCGCCGTCGCTCAGAACGAGCACGACGGGGATCAGCAGGAACGCGCAGGCGAGCGCGATGGCGACCGCATCCTGCACCCGCAGGGCGAGGCCCGCGCTGTCCCACCGGGGCACCGCCCGGTCGAGGCCCGCCCCGAAGCCCGACGGCAGCGCGAGCCGCAGCGTCAGCAGCGCGGCCACGGCCCCGACCGCCAGTTGCAGCGCGCCGAGGAGCGCCGCGCGCGACAGGTCGAAGTCGAAGCGGAACGCTTGGTAGATCGCAAGTTCCACCGTCGTCGCCCGGGGACCGCCGCCAAGCGCGAGGGCCACGGCGAAGGACGTCGTGCAGATCAGGAAGATCACCAGCAGGATGCCCGGCAGCACTGCGCGCAGCATCGGCCATTCCAGCAGCCGCAGCGTGTCGCCCGATGAAAAGCCCAGCGAGGCGGCGAGGCGCAGGCGTTCGCCCGGGATGCCGAGCCAGCCCTGCAGGATGAGGCGCGTGGCCAGCGGCACGTTGAAGAACACATGCGCCGTTATCACCCCCTGCCAGCCGTAGATCGACACCGGCTCCACCCCGACCCAGCCGAGGGCGACGTTCGCGATCCCGCTCCGACCGAAGACGGCGACGAGGCCCAGCACCGCGACGATCACCGGCAGGATGAACGGCGCGCCGAGCAGCAGGACGACAGCGCCCCGCCCCGGAAACTGGCGTCGCGCCAGCGCCCGCGCCACGGGCACCGCGAGCAGCACCGACAGGGCCGCCGACAGCGCCGCCTGCCACAGCGTGAACCGCAGCGCCGCCCAGTCCGACGCCCGCAATCCGCTCCACCCCTCCGCCCGCCAGGCGACGGCGGCGAGCGGCACGAGGAGGGCGGCGGCGACGAGACCCGCCGCGCCCGTTCCGATGAGTCTGCCGAGGCGTGGACCGGCCGTCATCTCAGCGCAGGCCCGCCTCGAACTCCGCAACGACGGTGTCCCGCAGGGCCTCCGCCTCTGCCGAGGTGTAGATCAGCGCCGTTTCGGGCATGTCGAGTTTCGCGAAGCCCTCTGGCATCAGCGCGGGGTCGAGCTTCGCGGGCAGCGACCAGTTTCCTTCCGGGATGATCGACTGGAAGGCCTCGGTCAGGATGAAATCCATGAAGGCCTGCGCCTCCTCCGGCTGGTCTGTTGACGCGATCCGGCCCGCGGTCTCGACCATGACGTAATGGCCCTCCGGGAAGATCGCGGCCTTCTTCGTCGCGTCGCCCTCCGCGATGATGTGGTAGGCGGGCGAGGTCGTGTAGCTCAGCACCATGTCCACCTCGCCCTGCGTGAACATGCCATAGGATTCCGACCAGCCCTTCGTCACCGTCACGATCCTGGGGGCCAGTTTCGCCCAGGCCTCTTCCGCCCCGTCGCCGAACACCTTGTGAATCCAGAGCGCCATCGCGAGGCCCGAGACCGAGGTGCGCGGGTCCTGGACGGCGATGCGCAGGTCGGGGTGGTTGTCGACCAGATCCTCGAAGCTGGCCGGCACGTCCGTCACCTGCGTCGTGTCGTAGACGAAGGCGGTATGACCCCAGTTGAACGGCACGAAGGTCTCGTCGGTCCAGGCGATCGGCATCGTAAGGTCCGAGGTGTCCACGCCCGAGGGCGCGAAGAGACCGGTCTGCCGCGCCGCCTCCGCGTCGTCGGTGTTGAGGCCGATGACCACGTCGGCGGGCGTCGCGTCGCCCTCCAGCCGCAAACGGGGCAGTACGTCGCCGGTGACGAAGGCGATCTCGCAGCCGCAGGACGCTTCGAACGCCGCCTCGATGGCCGGGCCCGGGCCCCATTCGGAGGCGAAGTAGTCGGGCGCGTATATGGTCAGCGGCTCGCCCGCGGCGGCCGTCCCGGTCAGCGCGAGACCGGTGGCGAGGGCGGCGAGCAGGCTGCCGGTGACCGTTGCAGGTGCCGGCGCGTTGCCCGCAGCGGCGATTGTGGTGGGTGTCATGTCTCGCTCCCTTGGCGACGGGCGGGGGCGAGGGGCTGGACACGTCGCACCTTCCCTCCGCCGGTCCTAACCGGTTCAGGTTCAACGGGTCCGCTTGCGCATCTCAGCCGGTGAAGGCCCCCCGAGGTATCACCGCTATAGGACAATCCCCGCGCTGCCGCCAGCCCCCGGTTGTTGCGGGAGCCGGGCGCCGAGGCCCCGGAAGCGGGAGCCCGGTCGATTTTCGCGGGCCCGCCTGTCCGGCTCTGCTGGCGTCGTCCCGTGCAGGCGAGCGGCCCTGCCGGGGGCGCGCCAAGACTCGGTGACGCCGTTCCCGCGCTGAAACTCCCGCGCCACCCTCCGGTCAGGACCATGCGGCGCAAGGACCGGACCCGCCCCGGGATCGCCACGATCCTGCAACCCCCGCTGCCGCCCGCGACGATTGCCACGGGGCAAACCGGTTGCGGGATGGGCGCTGACCGCGGCGGCACCGGCGTCGCGGCTCGAACCTCTCGCGGAACGCCGTCCCGATGGTGCGGATGCGCTTCGATCAGGGACGGATATGGATTTCGACGGCAGCCCATCGGCGGACGGTCCATCGCCGAAAGGCGCACCGGAGGCTGCGGGCGGTCTGCGCTCCATCGGCGCGAAACTGCGTGAGACGGTCGAAGGATGGGCAGTCCCGCGCAGCCGCGGTTCTCTCCACCCACCGCAAGGCGATAACGGCGCGGAGATGTCGGCCTTTGCCGGGAACGTCCTCGCATGCCTTGCGCCCAAGGAGCCACGATCCGCCTCACCGCAAGATTTCCGGGGCGTTTTCCGAGAGCGGGCGGGACATCATCCCGGGCGAGCCGCCCCCCGCGTCCGGCGGGACGTGGCAGGTCAGGGGCTCCGGGATCAGGGCAAGGACGCCGGTGGACAGGGCTATGGTCCACGTGACCCAGCGACCGGGCGAGATCGTCGGGAGCGCCAATGCCCCGATCGTGCCGCGCGACGGTGCCCCCGAGGCTCTGCGCAGATCGGCGAAACCGACAGGGCCCGGTGCGCCAAGACCCTCGTCGGCCAGTCCCTGACCGAGGAAATCGCGCGGAGCAGATCCCCGGCAGGCGGGTCGTCCCGGCGACAGAGGAAGCGATCCGCCTCTTACGCAGGCGACATGCCGTTCGACCTGCGCCAGGGGGGCGAGATCCCGGCCATCGTCGGGTCGTCGGGGTCGGCGCACCCTGTCATGCCGGAGCAGCTCTTCGAGCCGGCCGATGCCGGCGCGGACCGATGCCGGGGGCGGCGCACGTCGCCTCGACCTGCTGGCTCGGACCGACCCGGACGTTCGCCGGGCTGTGGGGCCGCCGACCAGCCACAGCGCACCGGGAGCGCTGCCGGATGCTCCACGGACTCGCCGGAGACTATGGCCCCTACGGGTTCACCATGGCCGCCCAGCGGAGCGGAGGCGATGGTCCACGCACGACGGGGAGGGCCGCGCCGAACCCGATGGCTATCAGCAGACAGGTCGGCAGTGTCCGCGACAAGGCCGTGACCAAGCGCTACGCGGGTATGGAGAGGTCCAGCATCCTGCGGGCCTGCCGCCAGTCGGCGACCGGGCGTTCGGCCGCGTCGCAGAGCTCGACGACGCGGGCGACGAGCGCCGCGTTCGAGGGCGCAAGGGTGTCGCGGTCCATCCGGATGTTGTCCTCGAGCCCGGTGCGCGCATGGCCGCCCGCCTCCACCGACCAGCGGTTGAGCGTGATCTGGTCGCGGCCGATGCCGGCGGCGCACCATTCGGCGTCGGGGGCGAGGCGCTCCACGGTGCGGATGTAGTAGTCGAAGACGTCGCGATCGACCGGCATGGCGTTCTTCACGCCCATGACGAACTGCACGTAGAGCCGCCCCGGAATGCGGCCGTCGCGGTTCATCGCGACGGCCTGGTGGATGTGGCTCAGGTCGAAGGCCTCGACCTCGGGCTTCACGCCGTGACCGCGCATCTCGGAGGCCAGCCAGTCGACAAGGTCGGGCGGATTCTCGTAGACCCGGGTCGGGAAGTTGTTGGAGCCGACCGAGAGCGAGGCCATGTCGGGCGTCAGCGGCAGCATCCCGCCCCGGGCCTTTCCCGCGCCGGAGCGCCCGCCGGTCGAGAACTGCACGATCATGCCGGGGCAATGCGCGCGCAGCCCCTCCAGAAGGCGGGCGAACCGCTCGGGATCGGAAGTCGGCGTCCCGTCGTCGTTGCGGACGTGGCAATGGGCGATGACAGCACCCGCCTCGAACGCCGCCTGCGTGCTCTCGACCTGTTCGGCGACCGTCACCGGCACCGCGGGGTTGTCGGCCTTGGTCGGCAGCGAGCCGGTGATCGCGACGCAGATGATGCAGGGTTTCGAATGCTCGGCCATGGGCTCGCCCTCAGATGTCCAGGAATACGGTTTCGCGCTCGCCCTGCAGGACGATATCCATCCGGTAGGCGCCGTCGCCGTCCGTCGCCGCGACGAGCGTCTCGCGGCGCACCGCGGGCTCGACGAGGTTGAGGACGGGATCGGCCGCGTTCGCCTCGGCCTCGTCGGCGAAGTAGAGGCGCGTGCTCAGCCCGATGTTGATGCCCCGCGCGACGATCCAGAGGCTGAGGTGGGGGGCCTGCGCCTGTCCGTGACGGCCGGCGACCCGCCCCGGCTTGATCGTCTCGATGCGCCATTCGCCGCTGTCGAAGTCGGGCACGACGCGGCCCCAGCCCCGGAAGGCGTCGCCGCGTTCTGGGTAGCGGCCCTGCGCGTCGGCCTGCCAGACCTCGATCAGCGCATCGCGGACGGGCGCGCCCACGCCGTCGATCACCCGGCCGGTGACTACGATGCGCTCCCCCTTGGCGGCACCCGCGATGTCGGCGCCCAGTTCGGTTTCGAACATCTCGAAGCCGGCGGCGCGGGGGGCGAGGCCGATGTGGACATAAGGACCGGCGGTCTGCGACGCGGTCTCGCGGAGGTAGTTCAGCGGCTGCGGCATGGATCAGTTCCCCTCGGGCCGGTTCTCGAAGTACGTCGACCGGCGCCCCCGCAGGACGATGTCGAAGCGGTAGGCGAGGCTGTCGAGCGGCGCCCCCTCGTTGAGGTCGAGCGGCGCGATGAGCCGGTCGATGGCGCCCGCGTCGGGGATCGTCTTCACGATCGGGCAGAGGGGAATGAGGGGGTCGCCCTCGAAGTACATCTGGGTGATGAGCCGCTGTGCGAAGCCGGTGCCGAAGACCGAGAAGTGGATATGCGCGGGCCGCCACGAATTCGCCCAGTTGCGCCAGGGGTAGGCGCCGGGCTTCACGGTGCGGAACGAGTAGAAGCCATCCTCGTCGGTGAGGGTGCGGCCGCAACCGCCGAAATTCGGGTCGATCGCGGCCAGATAGCTGTCGAGACGGTGGCGGTAGCGGCCGCCGGCGTTGGCCTGCCAGACCTCCACGAGTGTCCGCCGCACCGGGCGTCCGGCCTCGTCGAGCACCCGGCCGTGGACGACGATCCGCTCACCGATCGGATCGCCCGACTGCGCGAAGTTGCGGATCAGGTCGTTGTCGAGCGCCCCGATGTCGCCGTCGCCGAACGTCGGGCCGGTCAGCTCGCTCGCCGAGCCTTGCAGCGACAGCATCGGCAGCCGCGGCGACCGCGCCACGGAGGTCTTGTAGTCGGGCGTGAGCGCCGGCGGGTGCAGCGTCCGGTCCCTCTGGAAGAACTCGCCCTTCACAACTCCACCCCCATCTCGGCATAGGTTTGCCGCGCAATCCTGATCGCGCGGTTCGCCTTCGGCACGCCGCAGTAGATCGCGACGTGCAGGAACGATTCCAGCACGTCGGCGGGGCTGGCCCCGGTGTTCCGCGTGGCGCGGACGTGCATGGCGATCTCCTCGTGGTTGCCCTGACCGGCCAGCAGCGCCAGCGTCAGCATCGAGCGTTCCCTGCGCGTGATGGTCGGGCGCGCCCAGACCGTGCCCCAGGCCCCTTCGGTGATGAGAGCCTGGAACGGCGCATCGAAATCGGACTTTGCGGCCTCGGCGCGGTCCACATGGGCCTCGCCCAGCACCGCCCGGCGGACCGCCATTCCCTCCTGCATCCTGTCGGTCATTCCGTCGCCTCCCGTGGTGTCTCTCTATTGCCAGACCCCGGAGCGATTGAAAATTGATCATTCGGGCATTTCACAATCCCTCCAGGTCACGACGCCCGACCACCCTCCGTGCCGCTTTCGATGTTCCCCCCGGCTGCCCGGTCTTTCGGCCTGGCCGGGGCGGCGCTGGCCAGTCTCCAGCCGGGTTTCGGGACGCCCTGACCGGCGCGCGGGGATGCGGGCCGCGATGGCGAGCACCGTGGCCGACCGGCTGCGCTGCTCGCCGGCAGGCCTGGCCGGCCGCGCGATCCGGCTGCTTGACGCGACGGCCCGCGCGGCGAAGGTGGATCGGCGCTGCCGCCGCAGGGAGGCTCCCCGCGGTGCCGTACCCGGCCGATCGTGCCACGTCGGGTAGGCCGCGACGCCGCAAGTCCGCAGGACCGCCAGAGGATCTGCAAGTCTCCCAGGCATCCTGCTCTCCTCGGGGCGCTCCGCGGCGACGTCCGGGTCACCTGCCGCCTGCGCCGCCTGCGCAATGCGGGTCTCCCGCCCGTGTCCTTCGCGGTGCCACGGCGGGCCATGCCGCACCCCTGGGCCCTGCGGGGCCGGCGACGCGTGGGAAACGGGCCGGCGTGCCGAGGCGGACTTGACGGCCCATGCGGGATCGGGTCCGATCCCCAGCCATGACGACCAATCATCATCAGGGAGAGAAACGGATGTCTTTCAAGCTCAGCATCGCCGCGGGGATGCTTTTGACGACGCTCGGGGTTTCGGCTTCGGCGCAGTCGCTGGTCTATTGTTCCGAAGGATCGCCCGAGGGCTTCGATCCGGCGCTCTATACCTCCGGGACGACGTTCGACGCGTCCAGCCACCCGATCTACGACCACCTCACCGAGTTCAAGGTCGGCACCACCGAGGTGATCCCCGGTCTGGCCGAAAGCTGGGAGGTCAGCGAGGACGGCATGACGGTGACGTTCAAGCTGCGCGAAGGCGTGCAATTCCACTCCAACGACCAGTTCACCCCGACCCGCGACTTCAATGCCGACGACGTGATCTTTTCCTTCGACCGTCAGGGCAATCCCGACAACCCCTACAACGGCTACTCCGGCGGCACCTGGGAATACTACAGCAGCATGTCGATGCCGGACCTCGTCGAGAGCATCGAGAAGGTCGACGACTACACCGTGGTCTTCAACCTGACCCGTCCCGAGGCGCCGTTCATCGCCAACATGGCGATGGATTTCGCCTCGATCGTATCGAAGGAATACGCCGACGCGATGATCGAGGCGGGCACCCCGGAGATGCTGAACCAGGCGCCCATCGGCACCGGGCCGTTCACCTTCCAAGCCTACCAGAAGGATGCCGTCATCCGCTACCTGCGCAACGACGCGTATTGGGGCGAGCCGGCGAAGGTCGAGAGCCTGATCTTCGCGATCACGCCCGATGCCTCGGTCCGCTACCAGAAGGTGCAGGCCGGCGAATGCCACATCATGGCCTATCCGAACCCCGCCGATGTCGAGGCGATGCAGGCCAACGAAGATATCGTCGTGATGGAGCAGGAAGGTCTGAACGTCGGCTACCTCGCCTACAACACCGCGGTCGCGCCCTTCGACAACGTCACCGTCCGCAAGGCGCTCAACATGGCGATCGACAAGCAGTCGATCATCGACGTCGTGTTCCAGGGGTCCGGCGACATCGCCAAGAACCCGATCCCGCCGACCATGTGGTCCTACAACGAAGCCATCGAGGACGACGTCTACGACCCCGAGGCCGCCCGCGCGATGCTCGAGGCCGAAGGCGTCACCGACCTCTCGATGAAGATCTGGGCCATGCCGGTGCAGCGACCCTACAACCCGAACGCCCGCCGCATGGCGGAGCTGATCCAGAACGACATGGCCAAGGTCGGCGTCGACGTCGAGATCGTGTCCTACGAATGGGGCGAATATCTCGAGCGGTCCAAGGCCGAGGACCGCGACGGCGCCGTGCTGCTCGGCTGGACCGGCGACAACGGCGATCCCGACAACTTCCTCGCCGTCCTGCTCGGCTGCGACGCCGTCGGCAACGCCAACCGCGCGCAGTGGTGCAACGAGGAGTTCGACTCGCTTCTGCAGCAGGCCAAGGTTCTTCCGACCCAGGAGGAGCGTGCGCCGCTTTACGAAGAGGCGCAGGTGATCTTCAAGGATCAGGCCCCCTGGGCCACGATCGCGCATTCGATCGTCTTCATGACCATGCGTCCCGAAGTCGAAGGCTACGTCGTCCACCCGCTGGGCGGCCATATCTTCAACGCGGTCGGCCTGTCGCAGTAACGCGGCATTGTCCGGAGGGGCGGCGCGCATCGTCCGCCCCTTCGTCGTCTCTTGCGGAAACTTTCCAGTGACTTCCGAGCTCTCCGAACGCCTTGCCGACTATGCCGCCGTTGCCGCCGATCTCGGTGTCGATGCCGTGGCCCTCGTGCCGGGACCGAACTTCAGCCGCGCCCTGCGGCACGACTTCATGAGCCACGAGCGGCCCTTCCTGCTGGTGATCCCCGCGCAGGGACCGGCTGCGGCCCTCGTTCCGAACCTCGAACTCGGGAGCTGGGAGCTCGTCGGGTTCGAGGGCGCGGTCTTCGACTGGCGGGACCAGGACGGCCATGCCGCGGCCTTCGCCAGCCTCGTGCAACACGTCGATATCCGCTCGCTTGCCGTCGAGGGGCAGGTGATGCGCGTCTTCGTGCACCACGCCCTGCGTGCGGCGCAGCCCGACCTCGAGATCGTCGACGCGGAGCGTGAGATCTCCGGCCTGCGAATGGTCAAGACGCCCGGTGACATCGCGGCGATGCGGCGCGCCATCGAAATCTCCGAGCACGCCCTGACACGCACGCTCGAGACCGTCCGGCTCGGGCAGACCGAGAAGCAGATCGAGCGGACCCTGGTGCAGAGCCTCTTCGCCGAAGGGGCCGACGACCTCGCGTTCACGCCGATCGTCGCGGCCGGCGACGGGTCGGCCCGGCCCCATGCCTCGGCGCGCGAGGATTATGCGGTTGCGGCCGGCGACGCGCTGCTGATCGACTTCGGCGCTCACAAGGACGGGTTCTGCGCCGACATCACCCGCACCGTCTTCCTCGGCCATGCCTCCGACGAGGCGCGCGCCGTCTACGACACCGTCCTGCGCGCCAACCTCGCCGCCCTCGCCGCCACCCGTGCCGGCGTGACCGCCCCCACGCCATCGACGATGCCGCGACCCGCGTGCTGGAGGCCTCGCCCTATCCCGACCGCATCCGCACCAGGACCGGGCACGGGCTTGGCCGCGAGGTGCACGAGGCACCCTACATCGTGCGGGGCAACGACATGGTGCTGCCCGCCGGCACGGTCTATACCAACGAACCGGGCCTCTACCGGATCGGCGCCTTCGGCGTCCGGATCGAGGATGACGTGCTGGTGACGCAAGGCGGCTTCGAGGCGCTGACCCGATTTTCGAAAGACCTGACGGTGCTGCAATGTTGAACTACGTCCTGAGCCGTCTGCTGACGTTCGTGCCCACCTTCATCGGCGTCACGCTCATCTCCTTCGGCTTCATCCGTGCCCTTCCCGGCGATCCCATCGTCGTGATGGCGGGCGAGCGGGGGCTCTCGGAGGAGCGCTACGCGGAGCTGACCGCGCAGTTCGGCTTCGACCGGCCGATCTACGTGCAGTTCTGGGATTATCTCAGTGGCGTGCTGCAGGGCGACCTCGGCACGTCCTTCGTGACCAAGCGGCCGGTCTGGGACGAGTTCTTCGCGCTTTTTCCCGCGACGCTGGAGCTCTCGATCTGCGCGATGATCTTCGCGCTGGTCCTCGGCCTGCCCGCGGGCGTGATCGCCGCCGTCAATCGCGGCAAGTTCTTCGACCGGGCGCTGATGTCCGCGGCGCTGGTGGGCTATTCGATGCCGATCTTCTGGTGGGCGCTGCTGCTCATCATCGTATTCTCGGGCAATCTCGGCTGGACGCCGGTCTCGGGTCGAATCGACCTGCTCTACTATTTCCCCGATGCCACCGGCTTCATGCTCATCGACAGCCTCGCCTCCGGCCAGAGCGGCGCCTTTGCGTCCGCCGTGTCGCATCTGGTGCTGCCGACCATCGTTCTGGGCACCATCCCCCTCGCGGTGATCGCGCGGCAGACCCGGTCGGCCATGCTGGAGGTGCTGGGCGAGGACTACATCCGCACGGCGCGGGCGAAGGGCATGTCACCGGGCCGCATCAACGGCATCCATGCCCTGCGCAACGCCATGATTCCCGTCATCACCGTCATCGGTCTCAGCGTCGGCACCCTTCTGGCCGGTGCGATCCTAACTGAGACGATCTTCAGCTGGCCGGGCATCGGCAAGTGGATGGTCGACAGCATCTTTCGCCGCGACTATCCGGTCGTCCAGGGGGGCCTCCTGCTGATCGCGGTCATGGTCATGGCGGTGAACCTGACGGTCGATATGCTCTACGGCGTCATCAACCCCAAGATCAGGAAGCGCTGAGATGGATGAAGCCCTCTCCGCCGAAGCCGCGATGGTCCATGAGCGCCCCGGACGTCTGCGGGAGTTCTGGTTCTACTTCCGCGAGAACCGGGGCGCCGTCATCGGCCTCAGCATCTTCGCCGTCTTCGCTTTCCTCGCTCTCTTCGGTCCGTGGATCGCGCCGCACGGCGCTACTCAGCAGTTCCGCGCCGATGCCCTCGTGCCGCCGGTCTGGCAGGAGGGGGGAAGCTGGACCTACGTCCTCGGGACCGATCCGCTCGGGCGGGACATGCTGTCGCGGCTGATCGTCGGCGCGCGGTTCTCGTTCTTCGTCGGCGTCGTGGTGGTGACCATCGCGGCCTCCGGCGGCATCCTGCTCGGGCTCATCGCCGGGTTCGCGCCGAAATGGCTCGACAGCATCATCATGCGGATCATGGACATCATCCTGGCCTTCCCGTCGCTCCTCTTGGCGCTGGTGCTGGTGGCCGTCCTCGGACCTTCTCTCGTCAATGCGATGATCGCCATCGCCATCGTGCTGCAGCCGCACTACGTCCACCTGACCCGCGCCAGCGTCCTGTCGGAGCTGCAAAAGGACTACGTCACCTCGGCGCGCGTCGCCGGGGCGGGCCTCGTGCGCCTGATGTTCGTCACCGTGCTCCCGAATTGCCTCGCCCCGATCATCGTGCAGGCCGCGCTGTCGTTCTCGACGGCCATCCTCGACGCGGCCGCCCTCGGCTTCCTCGGCATGGGGGCGCAGCCGCCGACGCCGGAATGGGGCACCATGCTGGCCGAGGCGCGCGAGTTCATCCTGCGGGCGTGGTGGGTGGTGACCTTTCCCGGCCTCGCGATCCTCGTGACCGTGCTGGCAATAAATCTCATGGGCGACGGTCTGCGCGACGCGCTCGACCCCAAGCTGAAACGGAGCTGAGCCCATGGCCTTGCTGCGCATCCGCAACCTGAGCGTCGATTTCACCACCGCGTCCGGCCCGTTCCGCGCCGTCGAGGCCGTCGATCAGGATGTCGATACCGGCGAGATCCTGGCCGTCGTCGGCGAAAGCGGGTCCGGCAAGTCGGTCTCGATGCTGGCCGTGACGGGCCTGCTGCCCTGGACCGCGACGATCACGGCGGACGAGATCGCCTTCGACGGCCACGACCTTCTGAACATCGAGAGCCGCGCCCGGCGGCGGATCGTCGGCAAGGATCTGGCGATGATCTTTCAGGAACCGATGTCGTCGCTCAACCCCTGCTTCACCGTCGGCTGGCAGATCAAGGAGGCGCTGCGGTTCCACCTGCATCTCGGCCGCCGCGACCGCCATGCCCGCGCCATCGAGCTCTTCGAGCAGGTCGGCATCCCGGATCCCGAGAAGCGGCTGTCGGCCTTCCCGCACCAGCTTTCGGGGGGCATGAACCAGCGGGTGATGATCGCCATGGCCATCGCCTGCAAGCCCAAGCTGCTGATCGCGGACGAGCCGACCACGGCCCTCGACGTGACCATCCAGGCGCAGATCCTCGACTTGCTGGCGTCATTGCGCGACGAGACCGGCATGGGCCTCGTCCTTATCACGCACGACATGGGCGTCGTGGCGGAGACCGCCGAGCGGGTCAGCGTGCAATACGCCGGCCAGAAGGTCGAGGAGCAACCGGTCGCCGACCTCTTCGGGGCACCCCACCACCCCTACACCGCCGCCCTGCTCGATGCCTTGCCGGAGCGGGCGACGGAGCGGCTCCTGCCGACGATTCCCGGTGTCGTGCCGGGCCAGTTCGACCGCCCCGCCGGCTGCCTCTTCTCGCCCCGCTGCAGGTTCGCCGACGCCAGGTGCAGATCCACGCCGCCGCCGCCGCTCGGCCCGGATCTGGGCTACACCCGGTGCTTCTACCCGCTCAACACCGAAGACAGGATGGCCTCATGACCGACGCAGCCGTCCTGCAGGCGAGCGGCCTCCAGCGCCACTACGAAGTCAGCGGCGGTTTCCTGCGCAAGTCGCGCCTGCTCAAGGCCGTGGCCGGGCTGGACTTCGAGCTGACGCCGGGCAAGACGCTCGCCATCGTGGGCGAGAGCGGCTGCGGCAAGTCGACCCTCGCCCGCATGGTGGCGATGATCGAGGAGCCGACCGAGGGCACCCTGACGCTCGACGGCAAACGCATCCGCCGCCAGGATTGGTCCGACCTTCGTAAATCGGTGCAGATCGTCTTCCAGGACCCCTACGGCTCGCTCAACCCGCGCCAGAGGATCGGTGCCATCCTGATGGAGCCGCTGGTCATCAACACGCCCCTGAGCCGTGCGGAGCGGGAGGCCAGGGCGCGCGAGATGCTGAAGCTCGTGGGGTTGCGCCCGGAGCATTTCGACCGCTACCCCCACATGTTCTCGGGCGGCCAGCGCCAGCGGATCGCCATCGCCCGGGCGCTGATGCTGGACCCGAAGGTGCTGGTGCTGGACGAACCCGTCTCGGCGCTGGACGTCTCGATCCAGAGTGCGATCCTCAACCTGCTGCTCGAGTTGCAGGACCGGTTGCAGCTTGCATACCTCTTCATCAGCCACGATCTCGGCGTCGTCCGCCACGTCGCCGACGAGGTGATCGTGATGTATCTGGGCCGCGCGGTCGAGCGGGGGCCGAAGGACAGCCTGTTCGAAGCGCCGCACCACCCTTACACCGTCGCCCTCCTGTCGGCGACGCCGCAGGCCGATCCGACGAAGAAGAAAAACCGCATCGAGCTCAAGGGCGAGCTGCCGTCGCCCCTGTCGATCCCGCCGGGATGCGCCTTCGCGCCGCGATGCTGGAAAGCGCAGGACAAATGCCGCGCGGAACTGCCGCTGCTCGGCGACGCGCCCCATGCTGCGGCCTGCTTCTTTCCGGAGAACCCGCGCTGAGGCCACGGCTCCGTGGCCGAACCGGGCGTCGATCCGTCACAGCGCTGCGGCGAAAGAGGAATTCACATCGGCCTGAAACCGAAAGCCCCCCGGAAACTCGCGTTTCCCGGGGGGCTTTTGCGGTAGACCGTGGTGCCCAGAAGAGGACTCGAACCTCCACTCCCTTGCGAGAACTGGCACCTGAAGCCAGCGCGTCTACCAATTCCGCCATCTGGGCATCCACGGTGGCCGGTGGGTATCTCCGGCACCGGGTGGTGTCAATCGGTCGTCCGGCGAAATTCGCCGCCCTTGCCCGAGGGTGTCGCGAGGGCTATCCCGGCCCGGCCACAGGAGGTCGTTCCATGCAGAAGCTCGTCACCATCTTCGGCGGTTCAGGTTTCGTCGGACGCTATGTCGCGCGGCGTCTGGCCAAGGACGGCTGGCGGATCCGCGTCGCCTGTCGCCGCCCCTACGAGGCCCACTTCGTGCGCATGTACGGGGATGTCGGGCAGGTGGAGCCGGTGTTCGCCAACATCCGCGACGACGCATCGGTCGCCGCCGCCGTGACGGGGGCCGATGCCGTCGTGAACTGCGTCGGCATCCTGTCGGAGAGCGGCCGGAACGGCTTCGCCGCCGTGCAGGACGAGGGCGCCTCCCGCGTCGCCCGGATCAGCGCGGCGGAAGGCGTCGGGCGCCTCGTCCATGTCAGCGCCATCGGGGCCGAGGCCGGCAGCGACAGCGCCTACGGACGCTCCAAGGCGGCGGGCGAGGCGGGCGTGATCGAGCACATGCCGGGCGCGGTCATCCTGCGCCCCTCCATCGTCTTTGGCCCGGAGGACGCGTTCTTCAACCGGTTCGCGGGCATGGCGCGGCTCGCCCCGGTCCTGCCGGTCGTCGGACCCGACACGAAGTTCCAGCCGGTGCATGTCGACGACGTCGCCGCCGCCGTCGTGCTGGCCGTCGACGGGCGCGCGCAGGCCGGCATCTACGAGCTGGGCGGGCCGGACGTCGACACCTTCCGCGAGCTCATGGAGACGATGCTCAAGGTCATCCGGCGCCGCGCCCTCGTCGTGACGGTGCCGTTCTTCGCCGCGCGCCTGATGGCGGGAGTGCTGGACCTCGGCCAGACCCTCACGGCGGGCATCCTGCACAACAACACGCTGACGCGCGACCAGGTCCGCAACCTCGCGCAGGACAACGTGGTGTCGGGCCGGTATCCGGGGTTCGCGGAGTTGGGAATCCAGCCGGTGGCGATGGAGTCGATCCTTCCCGAATATCTCTGGCGGTTCCGTCCGTCGGGGCAGTATTCCGACATCAAGGACAGCGCCCGCAATCTCAAGACCTGACCCGCGCCCCGCGTCTTGTCGGGCCAAGGCCGCACGGCGCGCAGACATCGCCCCGTCGGCGCGGTGGCGGCGGACGATAGGTTGCGGCGCATTTCCTAGAGGTAGACCCAGCCCAGCAGGAACAGCCCGAGCGCGATCCGGTAGAGGACGTAGGGCGTGAAGCTGACCGAGCGCAGGAGCCGCATCATCACGGCCAGCGTCGCGAGGGCGGCAAAAAACGCCAGCACGGCCGCGACGGCCGCATCGCGCAGCAATGCGCCGCCCGGATCGCCCGCCACGTCGAGCGCCAGCAGCCCGCCGGAGACGAGGATCGTCGGGATCGACATCAGCATCGAGATGCGCGCGGCATCCTCGCGGGCGAACCCCATGGCGCGCGCGCCGGTAATGCAGATCCCCGAACGCGAGGTGCCGGGGATCAGGGCTACGGCCTGCCAGAGGCCGAGGCGGAGAGCATCGCCCAGGGTCCACCCGTCGATCTTGCGGGTCTGTGCGCCATGCCGGTCGAACCACCACAAAAGCAGGCCGAAGCCGAGGGTGGCCCAGCCGATGACCGCGATGGAACGGAACGCCTCGGAGCCGATCGTCAGGCTCAGCAGAAGCCCCGCGACCATGACCGGAATTGTCGCGACGGCGAGGGCCGCGGCGAGGCGCTCGTCGGGCCCGCGGCGGCTTTGCACAAGGCCCACCGTGCCGCGCAGGGCGCGGGCCACGTCGGCGCGAAAGTAGAGCACGACGGCCCCGAGCGTTCCCAGATGCAGCGCGATGTCGAGGGCGAGCCCCTGGTCGCTCATTCCGGTCAGCGCGGGGAGGAGGATGAGATGGCCCGATGAGCTGATGGGCAGGAACTCGGTAACGCCCTGGATGAGCGCGAGGAGGATGAGGTGCCAAAGTGCCATTGCCTGATTCGCCTTTTTTCCGGCAAGATGGCTGAGGTCTGTGACGGGGCCAAGACGTCGATTGATACCGTATCGGACCTAAAAATGGCCGAATCCCTGCCACCCAGACAGTGCCCCTCCCACGGAAATGGATAATAGGTCAGTAGAGCTGCCTTTCTATTCGATCCGGCCTCGGTTATGCGGATCGGGGAAGCGGAGGGGACCATGGCTGTCAGCAAGATGCTCAAATTCGTGACCATCGGTCGCCAGACGCCCGAGAAGCGCGCGGCGGACGCGCGACGGGAGGATTTCGGCGAGATCTACCGCGAGTTCGCGGCCGAGCGGGCAGCCGAGCAGGCGGCGCGTTGCTCGCAATGCGGCGTGCCCTACTGCCAGACCCATTGCCCGCTGCACAACAACATTCCCGACTGGCTGCGCCTCGTGGCCGAAGGCCGGTTGCGGGAAGCCTACGAGCTGGCCCAGGCAACCAACACCTTCCCCGAGATCTGCGGCCGGATCTGTCCGCAGGATCGGCTCTGCGAGGGTAATTGCGTCATCGAACAGGCCGGGCATGGCACCGTGACCATCGGCGCGGTGGAGAAATACATCACCGACCTGGCGTTCGAGAACGGCTGGGTGCCGTCGATCAAGCCGCGCGTGGAGCGCCCCGAGAGCGTCGGCATCATCGGCGCGGGGCCGGGCGGGCTTGCGGCGGCCGACATGCTGCGCCGTGCGGGCGTGCAGGTCACGGTCTACGACCGCTACGACCGCGCGGGCGGGCTGATGATCTACGGCATCCCCGGGTTCAAGCTGGAGAAGGACGTGGTGATGCGCCGCAACGCGCAGCTCGAGGAGGGCGGCGTGCACTTCGTGCTCGACACCGAGGTCGGGCGCGACATCACCTTCGACGAGATCCGCGCGCAGCACGATGCGGTTATCGTGGCGACCGGCGTCTACAAGTCGCGGGAGCTGGATGTGCCCCATGCCGTGGCGGATGGCGTCGTGCGGGCGATCGACTATCTGACCGCCTCCAACCGGCACGGCTTCGGCGACGACGTGCCGGAGTTCGCCTCCGGCGAGCTGAACGCGCACGGCAAGCGCGTCGTTGTGATCGGCGGCGGCGACACGGCGATGGATTGCGTGCGCACCGCGATCCGGCAGGGGGCCACGTCGGTCAAGTGCCTCTACCGCCGCGACCGCAGCAACATGCCGGGAAGCCAGCGCGAGGTCGCCAACGCCGAGGAGGAGGGCGTCGAGTTCGTCTGGCTGACGGCCCCCGCGGCTTTCGTGGCCGACCTGCGCGAAGTCGACGGGGCCATGTCCGGCGTGAGCGGCGCCGTGGGCGGCGTCAGGATCCGGAAGATGCGGCTGGGCGAGGCGGACGCCACCGGGCGGCAGTCGCCCGAGGAAATCGAGGGCGCGGATTACGTCGAGGATGCGGACATGGTCATCAAGGCGCTCGGTTTCACGCCCGAGGAGTTGCCGACGCTCTGGTCGAAGCCGGAACTGGAGATGACGCGCTGGGGCACGATCAAGGCCGATTTCCGCACCCATGCGACGCCGCTGGACGGAGTCTTTGCTGTCGGCGACATCGTGCGCGGCGCCTCGCTGGTGGTCTGGGCCATCCGCGACGGCCGCGAGGCGGCGGACGCGATCCTGGAGCGGTTCGCGGCGGCGCAGGCAAAGGTCGCGGCGGAGTGAGCGGTCGGCGGCTCTGCGGAGCCACGGGAGGCCCCGTCCGGTCACCGGCCGGGGCGGCATCGGGAGAGGTCAAGCCCGTGGCGCGCGCGACAGGTAAGCCTTGCTGACCCGTTCGTGCCGTCGCCGCTGCGCGATGGAGCCGAGGGGCGGCACCGGGGTCCGGACAGGAAAGCCGCTCCGGTCGGGGCGCATCTCGAGGGGACTGGAATGAGCGACGGGGCAGAGCACGAGCGCGACGGCCAGCTGACGGGGGAGTGCCTCTGCGGTGCGGTGACGATACGGATCGACGGCCGCCACCGGGCCGCCGTAGGCGTCTGTCATTGCCACATGTGCCACGTCTGGTCGGGCGGCGCCTTCGGCAACTTCGAGGCGGACGCGGACGCCGTGACCATCACCGGCGACGTCACGCGCTATGCCTCGTCGGACTTCGCCGCGCGCTACTTCTGCCCGACCTGCGGCACCCACCTGTGGTTCCGCAACGACGAAGCGGGATCGAGATACGAGTTTATGCCGGGCGCGTTCCGCGCGGCGGACGACTTCCCGCTCATCTCGGAAGTCTATGCCGACCGGGCCCCGGCCTACTTGCCGCTTGGCGGCGACCATCGCAGGACGACTGCGGCGGAGTACGAATCCAGACAGCCCTTCGTGGAAGGAGACGACGCATGACCCATTACTTCACCGACTGGGAACGCACGGAAGTCGAGCGTCGCGCGGCCATGGGGCTGACGTCGCTCTACCACGAGGAGAGCGAGCATGCCTCCTGCGGCGTTGGCCTCGTCGTCAACATCGACGGCACGCGGTCGCGCAAGGTGGTCGAGGCGGGGATCGCCGCGCTCAAGGCGGTGTGGCACCGGGGCGCGGTGGACGCCGACGGCAAGACCGGCGACGGCGCGGGCATCCACGTCCAGATCCCGGTGGAGTTCTTCAAGGACCAGATCCGCCGCACCGGCCACGAGCCGCACGAGGGGCTGCGGATCGCGGTGGGCCAGGTCTTCCTGCCGCGCGCGAACTTCGGGGCGCAGGAGGTCTGCCGCACCATCGTCGAGTCCGAAGTGCTGCGGATGGGCTACTACATCTACGGCTGGCGCCATGTGCCCGTGAACATCGAATGCCTGGGCGAGAAGGCCAATGCGACGCGGCCCGAGATCGAGCAGATCCTGATCTCCAACGTGAAGGGGGTGGACGAGGACACCTTCGAGCGGGAGCTCTACGTCATCCGCCGCCGCATCGAGAAGGCGGCCATCGCGGCGCAGATCAACGGGCTCTACCTCGCGTCGCTGTCCTGCCGGGGGGTGATCTACAAGGGGATGATGCTGGCGCAGGACGTGTCGGACTTCTACCCCGACCTGCAGGACGCCCGGTTCGAGAGCGCCTTCGCGATCTATCACCAGCGCTATTCCACCAATACCTTCCCGCAGTGGTGGCTGGCGCAGCCGTTCCGGATGCTGGCGCATAATGGCGAGATCAACACGCTCAAGGGCAATATCAACTGGATGAAGTCGCACGAGATCCGCATGGCGTCGAACACGTTCGGCGACTTCGCGGGCGACATCAAGCCGATTGTGCCGCAGGGGGCGAGCGATTCCGCGGCGCTGGATTCGGTCTTCGAGGTGCTGGTGCGGGCCGGGCGCAACGCGCCGATGGCCAAGACGATGCTGGTGCCCGAGGCCTGGTCGCAGCAGGCGGTCGAGCTGCCGGAGGCATGGCGCGACATGTATTCCTACTGCAACGCGGTGATGGAGCCCTGGGACGGGCCGGCGGCGCTGGCGATGACCGACGGGCGCTGGGTCTGCGCGGGGCTGGACCGGAACGGCCTGCGCCCGATGCGCTACGTGGTGTCGGGCGACGGGCTGCTCATCGCAGGCTCGGAGGCCGGGATGGTGCCCGTCGACGAGGGCTCCGTCGTCGAGAAGGGCGCGCTGGGGCCAGGACAGATGATCGCGGTCGACATGGAGACCGGCAAGCTCTTCCACGACGAGGAGATCAAGGACAAGCTGGCCGCCGGGCAGCCGTTCGGCGAGTGGGTCGAGCGGATCACGGACCTTGCGGAGGTCACGCGCGGCGTGTCCGAGACGGCGGTCCATTCGGGCGACGAGCTGCGCGCGCGGCAGGTCGCGGCCGGCTATTCGATAGAGGAACTGGAGCAGGTCCTGGCTCCCATGGCCGAGGACGGCAAGGAGGCGGTGGCCTCGATGGGCGATGACACGCCTGCCGCCGTTCTGTCGGAGAAATACCGGCCCCTGTCGCATTTCTTCCGGCAGAACTTCAGCCAGGTGACGAACCCGCCGATTGATTCTCTGCGCGAATTCCGGGTGATGAGCCTGAAGACCCGGTTCGGCAACCTCAAGAACGTGCTCGACGAGAGCGGCGCGCAGACCGAAATTCTGGTGCTCGAGAGCCCCTTCGTCGGCAACGCGCAGTTCCAGGCGATGTTCGCGCATTTCGAGGGGTCGGTGACGACCATCGACTGCACCTTCCCCTCGGGTGGCGCATTCGGCAACCTGCGCGACGCGCTGGAGCGGATCCGGCAGGAAGCGGAGGACGCGGTGCGCTCGGGCGCGGGCCACCTCGTGCTGACCGACCGGCTGCAAGGCGCGGACAGGGTGCCGATGCCGATGATCCTGGCCACGAGCGCGGTCCATTCGTGGCTGACGAGCAAGGGGCTGCGGACCTTCTGCTCGATCAACGTGCGCTCCGCGGAATGCATCGACCCGCATTACTTCGCGGTGCTGATCGGCTGCGGCGCGACCACAGTGAACCCCTATCTGGCGCAGGACAGCCTGGCCGACCGGATCGGCAAGGGCCTGCTCGATTGCGGCCTCGACGAGGCGGTGGGGCGCTACCGCGCCGCCATGGATGCGGGGCTCCTCAAGATCATGGCCAAGATGGGCATTTCGGTCGTCTCCTCCTATCGCGGCGGCCTCAACTTCGAGGCGGTGGGCCTGAGCCGCGCGATGGTCGCGGAATATTTCCCCGGCATGCTGAGCCGGATCTCCGGCATCGGCGTCACCGGCATCCAGAAGAAGGTCGAGGGGGTGCATGCGCAGGGGTGGCACGGCGCCTCGAATGTGCTGCCGATCGGCGGCTTCTACAAGGCGCGGCGGTCGGGCGAGAAGCATGCCTGGGAAGCGCAGACGATGCACATGCTGCAGGCCGCCTGCGACCGGGGCTCCTTCGAGCTCTGGAAGCAGTTCAGCCGCGCGATGCAGGCCAATCCGCCGATCCACCTGCGCGACCTGCTGGCGATCAAGCCCAAGGGCAAGTCCATCCCCATCGACGATGTCGAGTCGATCACCTCGATTCGCAAAAGATTCGTGACGCCGGGCATGTCGCTGGGCTCGCTCTCGCAGGAGGCGCACAAGACGCTGAGCGTGGCGATGAACCGGATCGGCGCAAAGTCGGACTCGGGCGAGGGCGGCGAGGACCCGGCGCATTTCGTGCCCGAGCCCAATGGCGACAACCCCTCGGCCAAGATCAAGCAGGTCGCCTCGGGCCGCTTCGGCGTGACGGCGGAATACCTCAATCATTGCGAGGAGCTGGAGATCAAGGTGGCCCAGGGCGCCAAGCCCGGCGAGGGCGGGCAGTTGCCCGGCATGAAGGTGACCGATCTCATCGCGCGCTTGAGGCACTCGACCAAGGGCGTCACGCTGATCTCGCCGCCGCCGCACCACGACATCTACTCCATCGAGGACCTTGCGCAGCTCATCTACGATCTCAAGCAGATCAACCCGCGCGCCAAGGTGACGGTGAAGCTGGTGGCGTCCTCGGGGGTGGGGACCATCGCGGCGGGGGTCGCCAAGGCCAAGGCCGACGTGATCCTCATCTCGGGGCACAACGGCGGCACGGGCGCCTCGCCCGCGACCTCGATCAAATACGCGGGCCTTCCGTGGGAGATGGGCCTCACGGAGGCGCATCAGGTGCTGGCGATGAACAACCTGCGCAGCCGCGTGACGCTGCGCACCGACGGCGGGCTGCGCACCGGTCGCGACATCGTCATGGCGGCGATGATGGGGGCGGAGGAATACGGCATCGGGACGGCGGCGCTCATCGCCATGGGCTGCATCATGGTGCGCCAGTGCCATTCGAACACCTGCCCGGTCGGCGTCTGCACCCAGGATCCGGCCCTGCGCGCCAAGTTCACCGGCACGGCGGACAAGGTGGTCAACCTCATCACCTTCTACGCGCAGGAGGTGCGCGAGATCCTGGCCGAGATCGGGGCGCGCTCGCTGGGCGAGATCATCGGCCGCGCCGACCTGCTGACGCAGGTCTCTCGCGGGGCGGCCCACCTCGACGACCTCGACCTGAACCCGCTGCTCATCACCGTGGATGGCGCCGACCGGATCGCCTACGACCGCGACAAGCCGCGCAACCCGGTGGCCGAAACGCTCGACACGCAGATCGTGGCCGATGCGGCGCGGTTCCTCGACGACGGCGAGAAGATGCAGCTGAGCTACGCCGTGCAGAACACGCAGCGCAGCGTCGGCACCCGGACGTCGAGTCACATCGTCAGCCGGTTCGGGATGCGCAACTCGCTGCAGCCCGACCACCTGACGGTGAAGTTGCAGGGCTCCGCCGGCCAGTCGCTGGGGGCGTTTCTCGCTCCGGGGCTGAAGCTGGAGGTCTCGGGGGACGCCAACGACTACGTCGGCAAGGGGCTGTCGGGCGGCATCATCGTGGTGCGCCCGCCGATGGCCTCGCCGCTGGTCGCCTCGGAGAACACGATCATCGGCAATACCGTGCTTTACGGGGCGACCGACGGCTACCTCTTTGCCGCCGGGCGCGCGGGGGAGCGGTTCGCGGTGCGCAACTCCGGCGCGTCGGTGGTGATCGAGGGCTGCGGCTCGAACGGCTGCGAATACATGACCGGCGGGGTCGCGGTGATCCTCGGCTCGATCGGCGCCAACTTCGGTGCCGGGATGACCGGGGGCATGGCCTATCTCCACGACCCCGACGACCGCGCGCGCATGCTGATCAATCCCGAGACGCTCGTGACCTGCGCGGTGACGGTGCCGCACTGGGAAGCGCAGCTGCGCCGCCTCGTCGAGCGGCACGCGGCGGAAACCGGCTCGCGCAAGGCCCGGCAGATCCTTGGCGACTGGGAGCGGGAGCTCGCGGCCTTCGTGCAGGTCTGCCCCAAGGAGATGCTGGCCGCCCTGTCCGCACCCCTGACGCTGGAAGCGGGAGCGATCCCGGCGGAGTAGTCCCTTTCGGGTGACGCAACGCCCCGTCCGCCCGCCGGCGGGCGGGGTTCCGCTTGACCGCCGCGGCCGAGCCCGCTTGAGGAACATCGTGGCGAGAGCGAAGACCAAGACACCGGCCCGCACCGTGGCCACCAACCCGGGCCTTCGCGCGCGGGGCCGCACCGGCATCCGGGGTCTGCTTCGCTGGGTCCGGCGCATCGCCTTCTGGGCCGCGGCCGCCGTCTTCGTCTGGGTGCTGTCCTACCGCTGGATCGACCCGCCGACGACGCCCTACATCCTCTCCGAATCCCGCCGGCTGGGCGGTGTCGAGCGGACATGGATCGACATCGGCGCCATCGCACCCGTCGTGGCGCGCTCCGTGGTCGCCGCGGAGGACGCCAATTTCTGCCGGCACTGGGGCTTCGACGTGGGGGCGATCCGTCAGGCCATCGCGGCGGGCGGACAGCGCGGCGCCTCGACCATCAGCCAGCAGGTCGTCAAGAACGCCTTCCTCTGGCAGGGCCGGTCCTGGGCACGCAAGGCGCTGGAGACGGCCCTGACGCCGCTGATGGAGGCGCTCTGGCCCAAGCGTCGGATTCTCGAGGTCTATCTCAATTTGGCGGAGCTGGATTCGGGCGTCTTCGGGGTGGGAGCTGCGGCGCAAGGGTATTTCGGCACCTCGGCTGGCGCGCTGTCGGCGCGGCAGGCGGCGCTTCTGGCCGCCGTCCTGCCGGACCCCAGGAACCGCGACGCGGCCCGACCGACGGAGTTAATCGACCGGCGCGCGCGCTCCATCGCCGGTGGGGCGGAGACCATCGCCGCCGACGGACGCGCCGCCTGCTTCGAGGATTGAAACCCGCCCGCGAACCGGGCATCTGCGGGGGCATGATCCAGCTCTACCACTTCGCGCTCTCCCCCTTCTGCCGCAAGGTCCGCCTCGTGCTGGCCGAGAAGAAGCTCGAGGTCGAACTGGTGGACGAGCGCTACTGGGAAGCCTCCTCGGAGTTCCTGCGCCGAAACGCCGCCGGCAAGGTGCCGGTGCTGCGGATCGGAGGGCTGACGCTGGCCGACTCCGGGGCGATCTGCGAATATCTCGAGGAGACCCATCCGGAGCCGCGGTTGATGCCGAGGGACGCGGGGGAGCGCGCCGAAGTCCGGCGGCTGGTGGCCTGGTTCGACGACAAGTTCCACCAGGAGGTGACCTCGAAGCTGGTCTACGAGCGGGTCAACAAGAAGCTAACGCGGGCGGGCTACCCCGACGGGGCGAACGTCAAGAACGGGGTCAAGGCGATCAAGTTCCACATCGACTACATGGGCTGGCTTCTGGACCGGAACCGCTGGCTGGCGGGGGCGGACCTGACGATGGCGGACTTCGCGGCGGCAGCACATCTGTCTTGCCTCGACTATTCGTCGGATGTGGACTGGAACCGCAACCAGGCGGTGCGGGACTGGTATTCCAAGATCAAGTCGCGGCCCGCATTCCGCTCCATCCTGGCGGATGTGGTGCCGGGCTTCCGGCCCGCGAACCACTATGCGGATCTGGATTTTTGAGCTTCCGCGCGCGGCTCGACGCCCAGGCACGGGCGGCCGGATTCGTCGCGGCGGGCGTCTGCGCGCCCGCGTCGATCCCGAAGGCGGCGGGGCGGTTGCGGACCTTTCTCGACGCGGGCCAGCACGGGCAGATGTCGTGGATGGCGGAGCGGACGGCTTGGCGCGGCGACCCCGCGGCGCTCTGGCCGCAAGCGCGGTCGGTGGTGATGCTGGCGCACTCCTACGCCCCCGAGCACGACCCGCTGGACGATCTGGACCGCCCCGGCCGCGGCGCCGTCTCGGTCTATGCGCAGGGGCGCGATTACCACGACGTGGTCAAGAAGGCGCTGAAGCGGGTGGCGCGCTGGATGGTCGCCGAAGAGGGCTGCGAGGTGAAGATCTTCGTGGACACGGCACCGGTGATGGAAAAACCGTTGGCAGAGGCGGCCGGGCTCGGCTGGCAGGGCAAGCACACCAACCTGCTGTCGCGCGATTTCGGCAACTGGGTCTTTCTCGGGGCGATCTTCACGACGCTCGAGCTCGAGCCCGATGCGGCGGAGGCGGAGCACTGCGGGTCGTGCCGCAAGTGCCTCGACATCTGTCCGACGGGGGCGTTTCCGGCTCCGTTCCGGCTGGATGCCCGACGCTGCATCTCCTACCTGACAATCGAGCATGCCGGCCCGGTCGAGGAGGGGCTGCGCCCCGCGCTGGGCAACCGCATCTACGGTTGCGACGACTGCCTCGCCGTCTGCCCGTGGAACAAGTTCGCGGTCGCGGCCTCCGACATCCGCTACCACGGACCGCACCGGGCACCGCCGCTGGCGGAACTCGCGGTGCTGGACGACGCGGGGTTCCGGGCGCGGTTCTCCGGCTCTCCGATCAAGCGCATCGGGCGGGACAGGATGGTGCGCAACGTCTGCTATGCCATCGGCAATTCGGGGATCGCGCCGCTGAAACCCCTCGTGCAGGATCTCTGCGACGACTTCGATCCGGGCGTATGCGATGCCGCACGCTGGGCTGTAGCGCGGCTGTGAGCGTGCTCCTCTCCTTCGGTCACGGGTATTCCGCCCGGGCGCTCACGCCGCTCCTGCTGGCGCGCGGCTGGACGGTGATCGGAACGACGCGGTCGCAGGAGAAGGCGGAGGGGCTCCGGGCCGAGGGCGTCGAGCCGCTGATCTTCGGCACCGCCATCGACGACGCGCTGGCGCGAGCGACGCATGTGCTGACCTCCGCCGGGCCGGATGCGGAGGGCGACCCGGTCCTGGGCACCTACATGGCCGAGCTGGAGGCGCATCTGGGCACAAAGGACTGGGTCGGCTACCTCTCCACCACGGGCGTCTACGGCGACCATGCCGGCGGCTGGGTCGACGAGGATACCGCCACGAAGCCGTCCACCCGGCGAGGCAGATGGCGCGTGGAGGCGGAGGACGACTGGCGGTCACTGGCCGCGCGGACGGGGGCGGCGCTCCATGTCTTCCGGCTGGCGGGCATCTACGGCCCCGGCCGCGGACCGTTCGCCAAGGTGCGGGCGGGCACAGCGCGACGGATCGTCAAGCCCGGGCAGGTTTTCAGCCGGATCCATGTGGACGACATCGCCCAGGTGCTGGCGGCCTCCATAGACCGGCCGCACCCGGGTGCTGTCTACAACCTCTGCGACAACGATCCGGCCCCGCCGCAGGACGTGATCGCCTTCGCGGCGGAGCTGCTGGGGCTGCCGCCACCTCCCCAGGTGGCCTTCGCGGATGCGGAGATGACGGCGATGGCGCGCAGCTTCTATGCCGAGTCGAA
>JBBQDX010000007.1:0-35395 GCA_038320125.1 Rhodobacterales bacterium
AGCGGGATCAGGTCGCGCACGAAGGGGTAGGGGTAGACGTAATGCAGCCGCACCCAGGCCCCGAGCGCGCCCAGATCGCGGGCGAGGTTCACGATATGCGCGCCGGCCGCGGCCCCCGTCGCGGCGCGGTCCTTCCAGTCGGTGCCGTAGGCGGAGGTGTCCTGGCTGATGACGAGGAGTTCCCTCACCCCCGCGTCGACCAGCTTTTCCGCCTCGCGCAGCACCGCCCTGGCGGGGCGCGACTGCAGCCTGCCGCGCAGGTCGGGGATGATGCAGAACCGGCACTTGTGATTGCAGCCCTCCGAGATCTTGAGGTAGCTGAAATGCCGCGGCGTCAGCGTGACGCCGGAAGCGGGCAGCAGGTCCACAAAGGGGTCGGGCGAGGGCGGGGCGACGGCGTGGACGGCATCCAGGACCTGCTCGTATTGCTGCGGCCCGGTCACCGCCAGCACCTTCGGATGCGCGCCGGTGATGTAGTCGGGCTCCGCGCCGAGGCAGCCGGTCACGATCACCCGGCCGTTCTCGCGCAGGGCCTCGCCGATGGCCTCCAGGCTCTCGGCCTTGGCGCTGTCGAGAAAGCCGCAGGTGTTCACGATCACCGCCTCGGCCCCCGCATAATCGGGCGAGATCGCGTAGCCCTCGGCCCGCAGCCGCGTCAGGATGCGCTCGCTGTCGACCAGCGCCTTGGGGCAGCCGAGGCTCACCATGCCGATCCGGGGCTGCCCCGGCCGGTCGGAGCGGGGCTGCGCGTCGGAGGGCAGGACCGCGCGGGGGGCGAGGTCTGGACGAAGGTCTGGCGGGTTCTGCGACATCCGCGCCACATAGGCCGCCCCCGCCCGTGGCGAAAGCCCTTGCGGCGAGGACCGCGCCGATTCATCGTCCGGACAGGAGGGGCACCGTGATGAAATGGCTGGTCCGGAGCGTTCTGGCGCTCGTCGTCCTAGTCGCAATCGCGGCGATAGCCTTCGTGATGATTCCGACGGAGCGTATCACGCGGCTGGCCGCAGACCGGTTCGAGACAGCCACGGGGCGCGCCCTGACGCTGGGCGGGCCGGTCAAGGCGACGCTCTGGCCGTCCCTCGGCGTGCGGGCCGAAGGAATCGAGGTGGCGAACGCGCCATGGTCCGACGCCGGGCCGATGCTGATGGCCGACAGCCTCGAAGTGGGGATCGCGTTCGGCGCGCTCCTTGGCGGCGACATCCGCATCGAGACGCTGGAGGTGACGGGCGCGCGCCTGGTGCTGGAGCGGCGGGCGGATGGCACGGCGAACTGGGAGATGGCGGCAACCTCCCGACCTTCGGCGGGCGGCGACGCGGGCAGGCAGGATGGCAGCACCGGCCGCGGCATTTCGATCGACCGCGCCGTCCTGAACGGGGCCGAGGTGCTCTGGACCGACGCGGTGACAGGAACCGACCTGCACCTGCGCGCCGTCGACCTCGCGACCCGGCTCGACGGGCTCGACGACCCTCTCGACGTCACGCTCTCCGCTCTCGTGGAGGGGCAGTCGCTGTCGATCGAGGCCTCGGCCGTGGCGCTCGGACCGCTGCCGGAGGGCGAGTCGACGCCGGTGGCGCTGTCGCTCGAGGCAAGCCAGACCTCGCTGCGGCTGGAGGGTCGGGCCGCCCTCGATCCGCCGTCGTTCGAGGGGCGGATGGAGGCGGAGAGCGGCGACCGTCTTGCGCTCCTGTCGGTGCTGGGCATCGCCCCCCCGGACCTGCCCGAAGGGCTGGGGGCGGACCGCATCGACCTCGCCGCCGCCGTCACGCTGACCCCGGCCGGCACGCTGCACCTGCACGACATGGTGGCGGAGCTAGACGGCAACCGCCTCACCGGAGTAGTCGAAATCGACCCGACCGGCGCGCGGCCCCGCCTCACCGCCACCATCGCGGCCGAAGCGCTGGACCTGACCGTCTTCAGCCGCGAGGGGCAGGGCGGAGACGGGGCGGTGGTGGCGGAGCGGGGCTGGGGCCGCGAGACTTTCGACGTATCCGGACTCTTCGTCGCGGACGGCGAGCTTACGTTCTCCTCGGGACCGATCACGCTTGGCGACGCCACGCTCGACGGGTTGCACGCCCGCGTCTCGGTCGAGGATGGCCGCGCCACCGTCCTGCTGCAGCCGTTGCTGGCCTTTGGCGGCGCGGTGACGGGCGAGGTGGTGGTAAACGGGCGCGGCGGCCTGTCGACGCAGGTCGCGCTGAAGCTCTCGGGACTGCAGATGCAGCCCTTCCTTACCGAAGTCGCCGACTTCGACCGACTCGTCGGACAGGCCGACATCTCCATCGCCCTGCTGGGCGCTGGCAATACGATGCAGGCACTGGTCGACAGCCTCGCCGGCACGGCCTCCGTCCGTCTGGGGCAGGGGGAGCTTCTAGGGCTCGACATCGGCGGCATGGTCCGCAACCGCGACCTCGACTTCCGGGGCGAGGGGCGGAAGACGGTGTTCGACGGCTTCTCGGCCAGCTTCGCGGTGGCGGAGGGCGTGGCGACCGGCCACGACCTGACGCTGGAGGCCCCCTATCTGGTGGCCTCCGGGGCGGGCGATATCGCGCTTGGCGCACAGACGCTGAACTACCGCCTGATCCCCAGCGTGCGGGCCGAGGAAGGCGGGCAGACCCTCTCCGCCCCGATCCTGATCGAGGGGCCCTGGGCCGATCCGCGCATCGGCCTCGACCTCGACCTCCTCGCACAATCGGAGATCGACGAGGCCCGCGCCCGGGTGGAGGCGGAGGCGCGGACGCGGCTGGCCGAGGAGCTGGAGGTCGACCCCGGCGCGCTGGAGAGCCGGGAGAGCATCGAGGGGGCCATCGCCGACCGGGTCGCCGAAAAGCTGCTGGAGCTTCTGGGCGGCCGCTGACCCTTTGCATCGCTGGACCCCGACCGCGCCCCGGTCTATCTGACCGGGAAGCGAAGGAGCACCGGATGAGCGTCAGCCTGATCGGAACGATCGTCAAACCCCTCCACCGGGAGGGACCGAAGTTCGTCGCCGTCTTTGCGGTCGCCACGCTCCTGCTCTTCTGGCTCTGGGAACCGCTGGGCGTCCTCGGCCTCGCGCTGACCGTCTGGTGCTACACCTTCTTCCGCGATCCGGTCCGCACGGTGCCGATGGACGCTGGCCTCATCGTATCGCCCGCCGACGGGATCGTGTCGCTGATCGGCCCCGCGGTGCCGCCTGCCGAGCTGAACCTCGGGGCGGCGCCGCTCATGCGGGTGTCGGTGTTCATGTCGGTATTCGACTGCCACGTGAACCGCGCCCCCGTCGCCGGCGAGGTGACGGCGGTGGCCTACCGGCCGGGCAAGTTCCTTTCCGCCGAGCTCGACAAGGCGTCCGAGGTGAACGAGCGCAACGGCATCGTCCTGACGATGGCCGATGGCACCCGCCTCGGCGTCGTGCAGATCGCGGGCCTCGTGGCGCGGCGCATCCTCTGCGAAGTCGACGAGGGCGCGCTGCTGGATCGCGGCGACCGCATCGGGATGATCCGCTTCGGCTCGCGGCTCGACGTCTACCTACCCGAGGGCACCGCCCCCCGGGTCGGCGTGGGTCAGACGATGACGGCCGGCGAGACCGTGCTGGCGGTGCTGGACGATTCGCGCCCCGCCACCGTGCGGCCCGAATAGATGCCCCGCGAGCACAGCGTTCCGCGCGAGGGACGGATGCCGCTGCTGTCGCTGGTGCCGAACCTCGTGACGATAACGGGTCTCTGCTTCGGCCTCACCTCGATCCGCTTCACCTTCGCGGACCGGTTCGAGCTGGCCGCCGGGATGCTGATCCTCGCCGCCCTCATCGACGGCCTCGACGGCCTGCTGGCGCGACGCCTGAATGCCGCCTCGCCGTTCGGCGCGGAACTCGACTCATTGTCGGACTTCGTCTGCTTCGGCGTCGCCCCCGCGCTCTGCGTCTATCACTTCGGGCTGGAAGGGCTGGCCGGCTTGGGCTGGCTCGCCGCGCTCTTCTTCGCCATCTGCTGCTGCCTGCGCCTCGCGCGGTTCAACGTGGCAGCAAAGGACGAGACCGAAGACAAGGGCTCCTTCACCGGCGTGCCCGCCCCCGCCGGGGCGATGCTCGGCATCTTCCCGGTCACGCTCTACCTGTCGGGGCTGGGCGACCTGCGTAGCGTGAACGCGTTCATCGCCATCTGGATGGTCGCGGTCGGTGCGATGATGATCGGGCGGTTCCGCACCGTCTCGCTGAAATCGATGCGGATCAGCCGCGACAATGCGGTCTACGTCCTGCTGGCCGCGGCGCTCGTCATCGGCCTGATGCTCACCCGCATCTGGACCTTCCATGTCGCCTCGACGGCGATCTACCTGTCGCTGCTCGCCTGGGGCATCCTGCGGGCGCGGCGCCGGGTCACGCCGCCTCCCACCTGATGTCCGCCCCGAGCTTCGTCAGGTTCTCGATGAAGTTCGGATGGGCCCGGCGCACCGGCTCCGCGTTCATGATGCGCGACTGGCCGTCGATCTGGATCGCGGCGATGAGCAGGCCCACGACCACGCGGATGATGTAGGGCGCCTCCACCTCCGCCGGTCGCAGGGTGTTGTCGCCGAAGACGATCAGGCGGTGCGGGTCCGACAGGTGGCAGCGCACGCCGAACTTCGCAAGCTCCGCCGACCAGCCCATGGCCCCCTCGTAGACCTTGTTCCAGAACATCACGTCGCCCTTGCAGCCCACCGAGACGCCGATGGCCTGCGGCAGCAGGTCGGCCGGGAAATAGGGCCAGGGCGCGGCCTCGATCTTGGGCGTCATCTGCTGCGTGAGCGGCGGCGTGACCTGCCGCGTCCAGCCGGTGACGGTAACGGAGCCGGGGGTCGTCTCGAACTGCAACCCGAGCTTGCCGAACTGGTCGAGGATCAGGGGCATCTCGGGCAGGATGTCCGTTTCGACGGTGACCCGCCCGCCGGTGACGCCGCCGAGGGCGAGGAAGGTCGCGACCTCGTGGTGGTCGTCGGGCACCCGCGCATCCGCCCCGCCGAGGCTGGCCGCCCCGGTCACCGTCAGGCGCGACGTGCCGATGCCCTCGACCCCGGCCCCCATGGCGGCCAGCATGCGGCAGAGCGCCTGCACATGCGGCTCGGACGCGGCGTTGGTCAGCACGGAGGTACCGTCGGCCATCGACGCGATCAGCAGGAACGTCTCGGTCGCGGTCACGGAGGCATATTCCGCCCAGATCGACTGCGCCGCGGGGCGTCCCGACAGCGTCAGGTCGATTTCGTCGCCCGGGGCCATCGCCGCGCCGAAGGTGCGCAGGATGGCGATATGCGGGTCGATCTCGCGGATGCCGAGCGCGCAGCCCTTGGCATCGATGTCGAAGCGCAGATGGCCGTGGCGCAGCAGGATCGGGGCCAGCAGCATGATGGCCGACCGGATGCGCAGCGGCAGCCGCTCCACCGCGTCCGAGGTCAGCGCCCGCGGGTGGCGCACTTCCAGCGTCCGGGATGTCGCATCGTAGGTCACTTCGGTGCCGATCGCGCGGAAATAGTCGAGGAACTTGTCCACGTCGGTGATGTCGGGCACGTTCGTCAGCCGCACCGGTGCATTCGTCAGCAGGGACGCGCAGAGCATCGGCAAGACCGCATTCTTGTTGCCGTTGGGACGGATCGTTCCGTTCAGAGGCGTGCCGCCGTTCACGATCAGGTTCGCCATCGCGGCCCCCTTGAGGTCTGTCTGCCGGGTTCGGCCGGACCGGGCCGGAGCGGGGTCAGCGGCGACGGTCGCGGCGCGAGGACATCGGCTGGAACGCCACCGACACATGCGCCTCGCAATAGGGCTTGCCGGTCTGCGTCGGCAGGCCGCAGAACCAGAACTTCTCGGTGGCGGGGTCGCCGATCGGCCACTTGCAGGTGCGCTCGGTCAGCTCCATCAGGCCGATCTTCCTGGCGGTCTTCTCGACCGCGTTGACCTTGGCCAGCGCCTCGGGGCTGATCTCGTTGGCGGAGGGCTGCGGCGGCAGGGGCTGGCCCGCCATCAACGGCTTGCGCAGCGAGGTGACGTTGGTGCCGTGGGGCACGGCCGCCATGGTGCGTGGCTCGTCGTCCTCCTCGTCGGGCACCTCGGCGGGCACCTCGGGCGCGGCGGCGGCCTTCGTTTCGGGCGCGGCGGCGATCGGCGCCGCCATGGCGGGCTCGGCCTCGGGTTCCACCGCCTCCGGCTTCGCCTCCTCGGCATTGCGGTTCGACAGGCCCAGGCGATGCACCTTGCCGATGACCGCGTTGCGCGTCACACCGCCCAGCTCCTTGGCGATGGTGGAGGCGGAAGCCCCTTCGCCCCACATCCGCTTGAGCGTCTCGACGCGGTCGTCGGTCCATGCCATTCGGGTAACTCCTCAAAACTGGTCCCGGCCGCCTGCCATGGGTGGGCGGCGATCCCGGGGAACACGCTATTGTAAGCACGGCCGCCCGCCGTCACAAGGCAGGCAGGGCGGAGGCGGGGGACGACGATGGCCGGGACGACAGACGTGCAACAGGGGGTCCGCCGGTTCGGCCGCGTCAACTGGCTCGGGATGCAGACGCTCGCGCTGCGCGAGACGCGCCGTTTCATGGCCGTCTGGACCCAGACGCTGCTGGCGCCGCTGGCCACGGCGGCGTTGTTCCTGCTGGTGTTCTCGCTCGCCATCGGGACGCGGCGCGGCGAGGTGATGGAGGTGTCCTTCGTGCATTTCCTGGCGCCCGGCATCCTGATGATGACGGTGATCCAGAACTCCTTCGCCAACGTGTCCTCCTCGATCGTGATCTCCAAGGTGCAGGGCAACATCGTCGACACGCTGATGCCGCCGCTCTCGGCGGCGGAGCTGATGGTGGGCTACCTCGCGGGCGGCGTCCTGCGTGGCATCGCCGTGGCGCTCGCCATCGCGGTCATGCTGTTCCCGTTCATCGGGCTGGGCGTGCAGAACCCGTTGATGGCGCTGGTCTGGGTGACGCTCGGCGGGGCGTTCATGGGTACGATCGGCATCGTGGCGGGCATCTACGCCAACAAGTTCGACCAGATCGCGGCCATCACCAACTTCATCATCACGCCGCTCAGCTTCCTGTCGGGGACCTTCTATTCCATCGACGACCTGCCGCCGGTCATGCGGGGCCTCAGCCACGCGAACCCGGTGTTCTACCTGATCGACGGGCTGCGCTCCGCCGTCCTCGGCGTCTCCGACAGCTCGCCGCTCCTGGGGTTCGTCGTCGTCTCCGCCACGACGCTCGCGCTGGGCACGGCCGGCTGGTGGATGTTCCGCACGGGCTATCGCCTGAAGTCCTGATCACGATCCCCGACGAACGCTTCCCCCGCGCTGGCGACCCTCGGCGGCAGCGGCGGCAGCGGCGATGGCACACCTTTGCGGAGCGACCCCTCCCGCCACGCCAGCAGCCCCGCGTCGGCGAGGATGAGGCCTTTGCCCGCGCCAGCGCATCGGCGAAGCAGCCCCGCGCGCAGGCCATGGTCAGCCCGAGCGCCGTCGGTGCGGCCCATTGCGCCCCCGTCGGCGGCTGCCAGCCCGGCAGCGCGGTGGCCGAGGCCATCGACCCGGACCAGCGTCGCGAGCGGCCGATCGAGCCTGGCAAGCCGCTTGACGAGCGCCTCGGCCATCAGTGTCGTGGCGGCGATGAGGACCGTGGCCGCGACCATGAAGGCGACGGCGAGGCCCGGGTTCGCAGGGGTCGCCCCCGCGGCACCCGCCGGAGGGCGGCGGCTCCGCCTCACACGCCGAGGCACCAACGCATGATCGCCTTCTGCGCGTGCAGCCGGTTCTCGGCCTCATCGAAGACGACGGAGCGGGGGCCGTCGAGCACGGCGTCGGTGATCTCCTCGCCCCGGTGCGCGGGCAGGCAGTGCATGACGAGCGTGTCGGCGGGCGCGGCGTCGAGCAGGCGTTCGTTCACCTGATAGGGACGCAGCAGGTTATGGCGGCGCTGGCGCGAGGATTCGGCGTCACCCATGCTGACCCAGGTGTCGGTCACGATCAGATCGGCGTCGGCCACGGCGCGGGCCGGGTCGCGCTCGATGCGGACCTCGCGGCCAGCCCGGCGCACCGCCCCGACGAGGTCGTCGCGCGGGTCGAGCTGCGACGGACCCGAGAAGGTGAAATCGAAGCCGAAGCTCGCGGCCGCATGCAGGAAGCTCTGCGCGACGTTGTTGCCGTCGCCCATCCAGGCCACGCGCTTGCCCGCGATCGGGCCGCGGTGCTCCTCGAAAGTCATCACGTCGGCCATGATCTGACAGGGGTGGGAGGTATCGGTCAGGCCGTTGATGACCGGCACGGTGGCATGTTCCGCCATCTCGGCCAGGATATCCTCGCCGAAGGTGCGGATCATGATGAGGTCGACGTAGCGCGACAGGACGCGCGCGGTGTCCGCGATGGTCTCGCCGTGGCCGAGCTGCATCTCGGCCCCCGAGAGCACCATCGAGGCGCCGCCCATCTGGCGCGCGCCGACGTCGAAGCTGACGCGCGTGCGGGTCGAGGGTTTCTCGAAGATCAGTGCGACGATGCGGCCCGCCAGCGGCAACTCGTCGTCGGGGGTTCCCTTGGGGCGGTCGCCGCGCGCGGTCTTCATTGCCGCCGCCTGGTCGAGGATGGCGCGCAGGGCGGCGGGGTCGGTGCGGTGAATGTCGAGAAAATGGGTCATGGGTCACTCCGGAGGCGGGACCGGGGCCTCGCCCCGTCGCCCTTCGGGCCTGAACCGATGGCGCCCGAAGGGTGACCCCGAGGATACTTGAAGAGCAGAGACGTCAGGCGGGAACGAGCGCCGCCGCCGCGCGGTCCAGCCGGACGAGCGCCTCGCGGATGTCGTCGTCGCCGATGTTGAGTGCGGGCAGCAGGCGGATGACGTTGTCGCCGCCGGGCACCACGCAGGTCTGCTGCGCATAGGCCGCCGCGACGACGTCGCCGTTGGGCACGCGACATTTCAGGCCCAGCATCAGGCCCGAGCCGCGCACCGCCTCGAACACGTCGGGGTGGCTGGCGACGAGGCCCTCCAGGCCCTGGCGCATCAGGCCTGCCTTGCGCCGCACCTCCGAGAGGAACTCCTCGGTCGCCACGATGGCCATCACCGCATTGCCGACGGCGCAGGCAAGCGGGTTGCCGCCAAAGGTGCTGCCGTGGGTGCCCGCCGTCATGCAGGACGCCGCCGCCTCGGTCGCCAGCAGCGCGCCCAGCGGAAAGCCCCCGCCGATGCCCTTGGCGACCATCATGATGTCGGGCGCGATGCCGGCCCATTCGTGCGCGAAAAGCTTCCCGGTCCGGCCCATGCCGCATTGCACCTCGTCGAGGATGAGGAGCGCGCCGGTCGCGTCGCAGGCGTCGCGCAGGCCCTTGAGGCACTGGTCGGGCACCGTCAGGATGCCGCCCTCGCCCTGCACTGGCTCGAGGATGACGGCGGCCACATCGTCGGCCTTCATCGCTTGCGCCAGCGCCTCGTGGTCGCCGAACGGCAGGTGGCGGAAGCCCGGCAGGAGGGGGCCGAAGCCCTTGGTCATCTTCTCGGACCCGGCGGCGGCGATGCCCGCGGCGGAGCGGCCGTGGAAGGAGCCGGTGAAGGCGAGGATCACATGGCGCTCGGGCTCGCCCTTCTCGGACCAGTACTTGCGCGCCATCTTGACGGCGAGTTCGCAGGCTTCCGTGCCCGAGTTGGTGAAGAAGCAGGTGTCGGCGAAAGTATGCTCCACGAGCGCCTCCGCCAGCGCCTCCTGCTGCGGGATGTGGTAGAGGTTCGAGGTGTGCCAGAGGGCGCCCGCCTGATCGGTCAGCGCCTGCGTCAGCGCCGGATGCGCGTGGCCGAGGACGTTGACCGCGATGCCCGCCCCGAGGTCGAGAAAGCGTCGCCCGTCCGCTTCCACCAGCCAGCTTCCCATCCCCGAGACGAAGCTCAGGGGGGCACGGTTGTAGGTGGGAAGGACGGCGGGGATCATGGACGTCTACCTTCGTCGGGGGATTGAGCGTCCGGCGTGGCGGAAATCGCCCAAGCTGTCAATTCCGCGCGGGTCCTGGCCCTTCGGGCCGCGCCGCCCGCCGGTGCGCGAGGGCGGCCGGGCGCGCAAGCCGCCCGGCGGCCACGCCCAAGCTACGGCAAACGCGCGGGGCGGCTGCTAGCGCCAGACCGCGTGCCGTCCGTCGCGCGCCGCGCCCGGGTCCCCCGCATCCGCGATACTGCCGATCGGTCGTGACCGCCAATCGGCCGCGCCGCCTCGTCTTCTCTCGACATCGGCCGCACCGATGGGCAAATGTCCCCCATGTGGCCCCGAACCCGCGCCCTCTCCGTCCATCTGCTGACCGCCACCGGCGCGGTCTTCGCCATGTTCTCGCTGCTGGCGGCGGTCGAGGCGAACTGGTCGTGGATGTTCCTGTGGCTCCTCGCGGCCCTCATCGTCGACGGGATCGACGGGCCGCTCGCGCGCCGCTGGGACGTGACGCTGCACGCGGCGCGCTTCGACGGAGTGCTGCTCGACCTCATCATCGACTACCTCACCTACGTCTTCATCCCGATCTATGCGCTCTACGCCTCGGGCCTCGTGCCCGGCTGGGCGGGCTGGGGCATCCTCGTCGTGGTTCCCTTCGCCAGCGCGCTCTACTTCTGCGACACGCGGATGAAGACGCCCGACGCGAGTTTCGAGGGCTTTCCGGGCTGCTGGAACATGGTGGCGCTCGTGGTCTTCATCCTGGAGCCGAACCCCTGGATCACGCTGGTCGTGTCGACCGCGCTGGCGACGGCGATGTTCCTGCCGCTGCGCTTCGTCCATCCGGTGCGGACGGTGAGATGGCGGCCGCTCACCCTCGGGGTGACGACGCTCTGGATGATACTGGCCGTCTACGCCGCATGGGGCGCGTTCGGCCTCGGTCCGGCGCTCGGCACGGTCTTCGGGCTCTGCAGCGTCTATCTGCTTGTCGCGGGGCTTGCGCAGCAGGCGCTCGGCGGGCTGGCGGCGCGCTGAGGCTCAGAGGTCGATGGAGCCGTCGGCGTTCGGCTCGGGTTCCCCCACCGGCAGCGGCTCCCTGCGTCGGATGAGGATGTCGCCGTTGGGCTGGATCTCGGGGGCCGCGTAGGCGTCGAGGTCGTCCACCACGTGGCCGAGACTGTCCTGAAGCTGCCGCATCATCGGCGCGGCATCCCTCGCCATGTCCTGAAGGTTGCGCAGCGCCGGCTCCATCTCGTCGCGCAGCCCGTCCATGAAGAGCCTCAGGCCGCGTTCCATGGTTTCCGTCGGGGGCGCCTCCGCGCCCGGCGGAACGGCCTCCTGCGCGGAGGCGGGCAGCGGAATGGCGAGGGCGAGGGCCAAGAGGATGTGTTTCATGCGATCAAAAATGGGCCGGCCGCGCGGCGAGGTCAAGCACGACCGGAAAATGATCCGAGGCGTCCAGAAGCGCGCCGCGCAGCACCGGGTCGGCCCCGACCTTCGGATCGTCGAAAGGATGCAGGATGCGCCACGCCGCCCGGTCCCGCACATCGGCGCTGACCATGGCGAAGTCGAGCAGCGCATTGAGGAAGCGCTTGTTCGCATTGTCCCAGAAGCGCGCGGTGGCGGGCATGGCGGCGCCGATGCGCGGTGGCACGGCGTGCGGATCGATCAGGGCGGTCGCCCCGTCGCCCAGCACGATCTCCACGCCCGACCGGCCGAAGAGCGTCTCGAACCGGTCGAGCCCCGGGCCGTCGTTGAAGTCGCCCGCCACGAGGAGGCTCCGCCCTTCGGCCAGGCGCTCATCGACGCGGGCGCGCAGCCAGATGCACTGCGCGAGCTGCTCTCGGCGGTTGAGGATGCCAATGCGCAATTCGTCCCGCGCGTCGGTCGCGCCATGCGCGGCCTTCGACTTCGCGTGGACGCCGATCAGATGCAGCGGCCCGGCGGGCGTCTCCAGGTCGAGTTCCAGGGGCGGTTTGGACCAGACGAGCTTTTCGGCGCGCAGGTCGCTGTCGAGGTCGTGGGCGAAGAGGCGGTCGAACCGGGGGGCAGCGTCGCTGGCCCCCGGCGCGTGGCGGGCGGTGACGCGGGCGGGATCGTAGAGCAGCGCGATCTCCTGCCGGGTGTCGTTGCCGAAACCGATGACGGCGCGGGTGGTCCGCAGCCCCGCCTCCTGCGCGAAGGTTTCCAGCGCCACGCGGGTGGAGCGGCCGGGGCTGTCGTCGGGCGCCTCGATCACCAGCATCGCATCGGCGTCCACCGCGCGCATCACGGTTGCGATGGCGTCGATCTGCCGCGCCTTCGTGACCTCGTAGCGGGCGGAGAGCTCGCCGGAGCGGTCGGGCCTGCCATCGTCGGCGAACAATCGGTCGAACCATTCCACGTTCCAGGTGGCGAAGCGGAAGCCGCTCACGGCGTCCCCGCCTGGATCCGCTCCCACGCGCGGTTGATGTCCACGAGGCGCCGCTCGGCCAGCTTCACCGCCTCTTCGGGGAGGCCGCGCGCCATCAGCCGGTCGGGATGCGTCTCGCGGACCAGCGCCCGCCAGGCTGCCCGGATCTCCTCCAGCGATGCGTCGGGGGCGACCCCGAGAACTTCGTGGCAGTCGGGCTCCGTCCCGGCGAACCGGGCGCGCAGGGAGCGGAACTCGCGCTCCGGCAGACGGAAGATCTGCGCCACGCGGGTGAGGAAATCGTCCTCGGCCGGGTGGTAGACCCCGTCGGCCAGCGCGATGTGGAACAGCCCTTCCACCAGGTCGCGCAGGGTGCCCGGATCGTCCGAGAACATCGCCCCGATGCGGCGCGCGTAGTCCTCGAAGCCGGCAACGTCGGTGCGCGCGAGGTCGAAGACCCGGGCCGCGTTGTCGAGTTCGGAGGCGGGAATCGTGAAGACCTCGCGGAAGGCCATCACCTCGTCGCGGGTAACGCGGCCGTCGGCCTTGGCCATCTTCGCACCGAGGGCGATCACCGCGATGGTAAAGGCGACCGAGCGTTGCGGCGGCCCCCGCAGCCGGTCGAAGAGCGCCGTCAGCGCCTCGCCGGGGGCGAGGGTGCGAAGGGCGTCGAGGATTCGGGACCAGAGGCTCATGGGGCCTATCCTAGCGCGCCGGACGCGATCGCAATGCCCGAATCCGCCTCACCCGGCGGTCAGCGCGACGAGCACGGCGATCTCCGAGAGCTGCTGGACGGCCCCCACCACGTCGCCGGTCTGCCCGCCGATCTTGCGCCGGGCGAGGCGGCCGAGCGCCAGGAAGATCGCCGTGACCAGGACCGCCGCCGCCAGTCCGCGCCCGCCCGCAAGGGCTAGTGCCACGACCGCCATCGCGACCCCCGCCTGCGCGGCCCAGGCCGGCGGTCTGCCCGCGCTGTGCGAAAGACCGTCGGCGCGGGCGGGCGGCAGCCAGCGCATCGCCACCGCCATCGGCGCGCGGCTGACCACGGCGGCGATCAGGATCACTTCCATGAGCTGCCCCTGGATCAGCGCCGTCGCGATCAGCGACCAGCGCAGCAGCAGCGACAGAACGAGCGCCACGACCCCGTAGGTGCCGATCCGGCTGTCGCGCATGATCTCGAGCCGCCGGGCGGGGGTCGCGCCGCCCCAGATGCCGTCGGCCGTATCCGCGAGCCCGTCCTCGTGCAGCGCCCCGGTCAGCGCGACCTGCAAGGCCAGCACCACGGCCGCCGCGACGGGGATCTGCGCGCCGGTCGCCCAGACCGCCAGTCCGGCGGCCCCGGCGATGGAAGCCACGGCCAGCCCGGCAAGGGGCCAGGCCCAGGCCGCATCGGCTGCCCGCGCGGTCGGTGTGCCGCGCACCGGCAGCCGGGTCAGCAAGAGGACCGCCGAGACCAGATCGGATTGCAGGGAAGATTTCACACGAGGGTCTGTCGTCATGTCGCACCCGGCTGGCGGAGGGCCGCATCGTCGCTTAACCGACGCGGCGCGGGTCGGTAAACCCGCGGATGACCCCAGCCGCACCGCGCGAGGCCCCGGATGACCGACCTGACCGATTTTGCCGCCCTGCGCGCCGCCCTCGGCGCCGCTCCCGGCCCGGACTCGGGCGCCCGCGCCGCGGCGGAGGCACGCAATGCCCAGTTGACCAAGCCGCCGGGCGCGCTTGGCCGGCTCGAGGCGCTGGCGATCTGGTTCGCGGGCTGGGCGGGCGATGCGCGCCCGACGCTGGCCGCGCCGCAGGTGCTCGTGTTCGCCGCCAGCCACGGCGTCGCCGCGCGGGGCGTCAGCGCCTTTCCGGCGGAGGTGACGGCGCAGATGGTGGCGAACTTCGCCGCCGGCGGGGCCGCGATCAACCGGCTGGCGGACCTCATCGGCGCCAGGCTCGACGTCCATCCGCTCGACCTCGACCGCCCGACCGCCGATTTCACCCAAGGGCCCGCGATGTCGCAGACCGAATGCTGCGCCGCCTTCGCCGCGGGGTGGTCCGCGGTCGATCCCGAGGCCGACCTGCTGGTGGTCGGCGAGATGGGCATCGGCAACACCACGTCGGCCGCCGCCATCGCCACCGCGCTCCTCGGGGGGGCCGGCTGGGCCGGCCGGGGCACCGGGGTGGATGATGCTGGTCTCGCGCGCAAGGAGGCAGCCGTCGTGGCCGGGCTTGCCGCCAATCCGGGGCGCAGGGGACTCGAGGTGCTGGCGGCGCTCGGCGGCCGCGAGGTCGCGGCGATGGCCGGGGCCATCGCGGGCGCACGGGCGCAGCGGATCCCGGTCATGCTCGACGGCTTCATCTGCACCGCCGCGGCGCTCTGCCTTTGGGACGAAGCGCAGGGCGCGCTCGACCATTGCCTTGCCGGCCATCTGTCGGCGGAGGGCGCGCATGCCCGGATGCTGGAGGCGCTCGGGCTGGAGCCGCTTCTGTCGCTGGGCCTGCGGCTGGGAGAGGGGTCCGGGGCCGCGCTCGCCGTGCAGGTGCTGCGCGGCGCGCTGGTCTGCCATTCCGGGATGGCGACCTTCGCCGAGGCCGGGGTCGCGGGCGGCGCTTCGTAGCGTCGTCCACCCCGGCGCCGCCGCGGCGTGGCCGCGCGCCCTTACCGGCAGAGGCATCGCGCGCCGCCATCACCCCGCGACGGGTGCGGCGTCTCCTAGTCCCCTCTGGCGTCGCGCTCCGCCACCATCACCGACAGCGCATCGGCCAGCATCTTGGTCTGCGCCCCGCCGGTCACGCCGCCGATGCCGACCCGGCGCCCCAGCCGCCACCACATGCCCGGCACCCAGGCCCGGCCGGGGGCCGTATGCAGACCGATCAGAAAGCCGTTCGACGGCTTGAACGAGAACAGCGCCCGATCGACCGAGGCGATCTCGGCAAGCGGCGCGATGGGCGTGCCGTCTGCCTGCCGCAGGCCGCCTTCGTCGAGCACGATGGGCTGCGCCGAGCCGCGCCAGCCCTTCTGCGCCAGCACGAGTGCGGCGACCCCGAAGGCGATCAGGAACAGCTGCCAGCCCAGTTCCTGCGGCGGGTGCACCACCGCGATCCAGAGAAGGACCCCGCCGAGCGCCAGCTGGATCGCGAGGCCCACCATGCGGCGGACGGGCGAGGGGCGGAGGATGTGCAGCGGCTCGGTCATCGCCATGGCCTAGCGACCCGCGCAGGACTGCACAATGTCGGTTCGCGGGGGCGCGTTGCGGGCAGAAACCCCCGCACTTACCTCGATGCCCATCAGGCAGGAGGCCAACCCATGTCCATTCGACCCGTCCTCGAGACCCGCAGCGCTCAGCCCCATGTCGAAGGCGCGGGCGTCCATCTGCACCGGGCCTTCGGCTTTGCCGACCCCTCTGAGCAGGATCCGTTCCTCCTGTTCGACGATTTCCGCGGCGATCGCCCCGACCTTTACGATAAGGGTTTTCCCTGGCACCCGCACCGCGGCATCGAGACGATCACCTACGTCCTCGAGGGCACGGTGGAGCACGGCGATTCGCTGGGCAACCGCGGCACGCTCGGCGCCGGATCGGTGCAGTGGATGACGGCGGGCTCCGGCATCCTGCATCAGGAGATGCCGAAGGGGAACGCCCGCGGCCAGATGCACGGCTTCCAGCTCTGGGCGAACCTGCCGTCGTCGCTCAAGATGACGACGCCGCGCTACCAGGACGTGGCGGGCACCGATATTCCCGAGGTGATCGACGACGACGGCACCCGCGTGCGGGTCGTCATGGGAGATTTCTGGGGCGTGCGCGGCCCGGTCGACGGCATCGCGGCCGATCCGCAGTATCTCGACATCTCGATGCCGCCGGGCCTGCGCCGCACCTTCAGGGTCGATACCCACCGCCAGACCTTCGCCTACGTCTTCGCAGGGGCCGCCGCCTTTGCCGATGCCAGCGCCCCCGAAGGTGTGCTGCTGGAGATGGAAGTGGGGGGCGAGGAAGTGAACATCCGCGACCTGTCGGGCAACCGCACCCTCGTGCGCTTCGGCACCGGCGACGAGATCACCGTGCAGGCGGGCGAGGAAGGCGTGCGCTTCCTTCTGGTTTCTGGCGCGCCGATCCGGGAGCCGGTGGCCTGGCACGGGCCGATCGTGATGAACACCCGCGAGGAGCTGCGGCAGGCGGTGGCGGACCTCAAGAACGGAACCTTCCTGCGACCCGCGCACTGACGGGCCGATAGACGGGCGCGCGGGCAGCCGCGCGCTCTTGCCACGGGGCTGCCTGCACACCAGCGGCGGGGCGCCCTCGCGGTCTGGTCATCCCCTCCCGGGGGCGATACCTCGGCTCCATGCTGAACGTCATCCGCCACGGGACATCCACCGACCGGGCCCCGCTCCTCATCGCCCACGGCCTCTTCGGCTCGGCGCGCAACTGGGGCGTGATCGCCAGGCGCCTGTCGGACACCCGCGAGGTCGTGGCCGTCGACATGCGCAACCACGCGGGCAGCGACTGGTCGGACAGCCACTCCTACGCCGACCTTGCCGACGATCTGGCCGAGGTCATCGGGACGGGGACGTGGGACGTGCTCGGGCACTCGATGGGGGGCAAGGCCGCGATGGTGCTCGCCGTGACCCAGCCCGCCCGCGTCCGCCGCCTGATCGTCGCCGACATCGCACCCGTCACCTACGCGCACACGCAGGCGCATCTCATCGCGCTGATGCGTGCCGTCGATCTGAGCCGCATCACCCGCCGGTCGGACGCGGCGGAACAGTTGATGGAGGTGCCCGACGACGGCACCCGCAGTTTCCTGCTGCAATCGCTGGACGTGGCCGCGAAGCGCTGGACGCTCAACCTCGACGCGCTGGAGGCGCAGATGCCGGGCATCATCGGCTTCCCCGATCTGGACGGCAGCTTCGACGGGCCCGCGTTCTTTTTGTCGGGGGCGGAGAGCACCTACGTCCGCGCCGAGCACCGCGACACCATCAAGGCATTGTTCCCGCACGCCCGTTTCGCGAAGATCCCCGGCGCGCACCACTGGCTGCATGCCGAGAAACCCCGCGAGTTCGTAGCGGCGGTCCGCGCCTTCCTCGACGCCTGAACCTGCCGGGGCGGGTCAGGCCGTCAGCCCCTCCGGCTCCGTCAGGCCGTTCGCGCGGCAACAGGCCGTCAGCGTGTTGGCCAGCAGGCAGGCGATCGTCATCGGCCCCACGCCCCCCGGCACCGGCGTGATCGCCCCCGCCACGGCCGCGCAGCTCTCGAAGTGGCAGTCGCCCACCAGCCGCGTCCTCCCGCCATCCGCGATACGGTTGATCCCGACGTCGATCACCGTAGCCCCCGGCTTGATCCACTCGCCCGTCACCATTTCGGGACGCCCCACGGCGGCCACCACGATGTCGGCGCGGCGCACCACGGCCTCGATGTCGCGGGTGCGCGAATGGGCGATCGTGACCGTCGCCGACTCGCCCAGCAGGAGTTGCGCCATCGGCTTGCCCACGATGTTCGACCGCCCTATCACCACCGCCTCATAGCCCGAGAGCGAGCCCAGTTGCTCGCGCAACATCATCAGGCAACCGAGCGGCGTGCAGGGCACCATCGCCTTCTGCCCGGTGCCAAGCAGACCGACGTTCGAGATGTGGAACCCGTCCACGTCCTTGGCGGGGTCGATGGCGGCCAGCACCTTGTCAGCGTCGATGTGGTCCGGCACGGGGAGCTGGCAGAGGATGCCGTGCACCGAAGGGTCGGCGTTGAGCCGGGCGATCAGCGCCAGCAGGTCCGCCTCTGACGTGTCGGCGGACAGCTTGTGCTCGAAGCTCTCCATCCCGACCTCGAGCGTCTGCTTGCCCTTGTTGCGGACATAGACGGCGCTCGCCGCGTCCTCGCCCACCAGAACCACGGCGAGGCCGGGGGTGATGCCCGCCTCCCTGACGCGGGCGACTTCGGCGGCGATGCGGGCGCGGAGGGTGGCGGCGAAGGCCTTTCCGTCGATGATCTTGGCGGTCATGGGGGGTCCTCAACAATGAAAGGGGCGCGACCGCGCCCGCCTTCGGCGGACGCTCATCGCGCTGGAGAGACTTTGCGTTCGCAAAGTCCTGCTAAAATAGCCCTTCCACCTCGCCCGCTTCATTCAGCCGGATCGTCTCGGCCGAGGGCACGCGGGGCAGGCCTGGCATCGTCATGATCTCGCCGCAGATCACGACCACGAAGCCGGCGCCCGCCGACAGCCGCACTTCGCGCACCGGGACCGAATGGCCGGTGGGCGCGCCGCGCACCTCGGGGTCGGTGGTGAAGGAATACTGCGTCTTGGCCATACAGACCGGCAGGTGGCCGTAGCCGTCCGCCTCCCAGGCCTTGAGCTGGTCGCGGATCTTCTTGTCGGCCAGAACCTCGTCGGCGTGGTAGATGCGCTTGGCGATGGTCTCGATTTTCTGGAAGAGCGGCATCTCGTCGGGGTAGAGGGGCGCGAAGTTCGCCGTGCCGGCGTCCGCGATCTGCGCCACGCGGGTGGCGAGCGCCTCGATCCCCTTCGAGCCATCGGCCCAGTGCCGGCAGACGATCGCCTCCGACCCCTGACCGGCAACATAGTCCTGCACCGCCTGCACCTCGGCCCCGGTATCGCCGGTGAAATGGTTGATCGCCACCACCACCGGCACCCCGAACGACTTGAGATTACCGATGTGGCGCCCAAGGTTGCCGCAACCGGCCTTAACCGCGTCGACGTTCTCCGCCCCGAGGTCCGCCTTGGCGACGCCGCCGTTCATCTTCATCGCCCGCACGGTCGCCACCAGCACCACGCAGTCGGGGGCGATCCCCGCCTTTCGGCACTTGATGTTCATGAACTTCTCGGCCCCGAGGTCGGCCCCGAAGCCGGCTTCCGTCACCACGTAATCCGCCAGTTTCAGCGCCGTCGTCGTGGCGATCACCGAGTTGCAGCCATGCGCGATGTTGGCGAAGGGTCCGCCGTGAACGAAGGCCGGATTGTTCTCCAGCGTCTGCACGAGGTTCGGCTGCATCGCGTCCTTCAGAAGCACCGTCATCGCCCCGTCTGCCTTGAGGTCGCGCGCATAGACCGGCGACCTGTCGCGGCGGTAGGCCACGATCATGTCGCCCAGCCGCTTCTCGAGATCGCGCAGGTCGTTGGCGAGGCAGAGACAGGCCATGACCTCGGAGGCCACGGTGATGTCGAAGCCGGTCTCGCGCGGGAACCCGTTGGAGACGCCGCCGAGCGAGGCCGTGATCTGGCGCAGCGCCCGGTCGTTCATGTCCACCACGCGCCGCCAGACGACGCGGCGGGTGTCGATGTCGAGTTCGTTGCCCCAGTAGATGTGGTTATCGATCATCGCCGAGAGCAGGGAGTGCGCCGAGGTGATGGCGTGGAAGTCGCCGGTGAAGTGGAGGTTCATTTCCTCCATCGGCACGACCTGAGCGTAGCCGCCGCCCGCGGCCCCGCCCTTCATCCCGAAGTTGGGGCCCAGCGATGCCTCGCGGATGCAGACCATGGCGCGCTTGCCGATGGCGTTCAAACCGTCGCCGAGGCCCACCGTCGTCGTCGTCTTGCCCTCGCCCGCAGGCGTCGGGTTGATGGCCGTCACGAGGATGAGCTTGCCGTTCTTCCTGTCCTTCGTGCCGTCGATGAAGGCCTGGCTGACCTTCGCCTTGTCGTGGCCGTAGGGCAGCAGGTCGTCGGCGCCGATCCCCAGCCGCTGGCCGATCTCCTGGATCGGCAGCTTCGACGCGGCGCGTGCGATCTCGATATCGGTCTTGTGGCTCATGGTCGGGTCTCCCTCGGGATGTCTGCGCCGGGCTGGCGCACGGGCCGCCTTCGGGCCGGTGCTGCAGAATGCCTAGGCGCGGGGCGCGGCGGCCCCGCTGCGAAAACCGACCTTCCACGATACGCGCGCGTCGTTCGCGCGCGGCGGTCCGCCTTGGCGGGCGTCGTGGCGCGAAAAGGGCCGCCGCCCTCGGCCGATGCCGCCGGATGAAGGTCGTGACGCGGCGTCGTGCGGAGATCACGGCGAATCCGGGAACCGTAACGCAACGTTAATTGTTCAGATGGCAAGAGGATTATACAAGATCGGCAGCAACCCGCCGATTCGATCCCGGAAAGACTGCCATGACCGCCACGAGCCTCTTCATCCACATCGGTTTCGCCACCGGGGTTCTGCTCGCCCTGGTCGCCGGTCTGGTCCTGTCCTAATCTGCCATCAGCCGGGGCCGTGCCATGGCCGCTGGTCCGGAACATGCAGCGTTACCGTGTCGCCCAGGCGCACGATGCCTTCGCGTTCCACCCAGGCGGTCACGCCACGCCTGCCGCGTGCGCCGAGCTTGAACGAATGTCCGTGACCCGGTCGATCCATCTCGATGACCGGGGCGGGGAGATTGCAGGGACGGTTCTGCATGTCGACGACCACCGTGGCGCCGCCGCCCATCTGAAGGCGTGACGAGGGCGGCAGATGCGAGAAATCGGGCAGGCCCTCGACCACCATCGTCGCCCCCGCCCAGGCCGGATCGAACGCCTCGAGATCCAGCGTCCCGGCAATCGCCGCCAGTTCCTCGACCGACAGGATTGACAACTGGCGCGTGTTCCGGATCGGCGTGCCGCGCCGATACTGCGCGGTGACCCGGCTGCAGGACGCGCGGGTCAGCCCGGCGTGATCCTCTCCCTCCGGTCCGGCAAAGGTCAGCGTCAGGCTTTCGCACGGGCGTGACGCCAGCGCGAGATCGCGCGACGGAACGGTGCCGAGCCAGGCGATCCGGCCGGTGAGGCCGGTGGGTTTGAGTGCGGGCATCGGCGGGCGTCCTCAGGCGCGGGCATTGCCTTGCCACCAGAGGAGGACCGCGACGAGAAGAGCAAGGGCAAAGCCGAGTTCGAGGCTTTCCTCCAAGGCGGCAAAGATTCTAGGGGCTCCGGGCGGCAGCGTCACGCCGAAAGGGCTGAGCTTGCGCTGTAGCCCGTCCAGCGTCTTCGCAACGACGACGGCAATCCCCGCGGCAAGCAGCAGCAGGGGCATCTGGCGGCGGTCGCGCAGGCCGCGCAGCCATGCCGGCAGGTCCCTTCGGATGAGACGCAGCATGAGCCACGCGATCATGGCGACAACCGCGGCGCCCGCGAGTTTCTCGACGATCGGCGCGTCGCCCGTATAGAGTCGAAGCTGCAGGATGCCCTCGGACAGGAACGCCTTGTCGAAATCCATCTCGCGCAGGCCCAGGAGGACCAGAACCGCGACAAGATGCCAGCGGCTCCGCCAGCCGCGGGCCACAAGCGCGACGAGAAACGTGGCGGCGGTGAGGAAGAGAACCGCGGTGGTGCTGCGCTCCACCGTCGCTCCCTCCGCGAAAGGATCGGCGTCGAACAGCGCGAAAGCCACCACGATTCCAAGGATCCCGGCGACCGGCAGCAGAATCAGAATCGGGAAGGAGTTTCGACTGCGGGCGATAAGATCAAACATCCAGTCTCTGGGGGGAACGTTACCTGACGGCCGGGCGTCGGCAATGCTGCCTCCCGAAAAGACCCCCGACGCCGCGGCATCAGGGGTCCGATCCGGTCTGGACCGTCAAACGGTGGGTTCCGGCTCCGGGGAGATATCGGGCCCCTTGCGCTTCGGTTTGGTCTTCGGGATCGATGTCAGGCTCGACCCGCCGGTATCCGCTCCATCGTCCCCGTCATCGCGATTCAGCGGCTCGCCGTTGATCACCTTCATGATCTCCGGTCCGGTGAGGGTCTCGTATTCGAGCAGCCCCTCCGCGAGCCGCTCCAGATCGCCGCTCTTCTCCGTCAGGATGCGCTTCGCGGTGTCGTAGCCGACGTTCACCAAGTCCTTGACCTTGTCGTCGATCTTGCGCTGGGTCTCCGGCGAGGTATTGCCGCCACCCTGATAGTTGCCAAGATAGCTTTGCTGCTCGTTGGCGTAGTCCACCATCCCGAGCTCCTCGGAATAGCCGAACTGCGTCACCATCGCCCGTGCGATCCGCGTCACCTGCTGGATGTCGGAGGCGGCACCCGACGTCACGTTCTCCTTGCCGAAGACAAGCTCCTCGGCCACGCGGCCGCCCATCGCCATCGCGATCTTCGAGGTGTATTTCGTCCAGCTCACCGAGAGCTGGTCACGCTCGGGCAGCGACAGGACCAGGCCCAGGGCGCGGCCCCGCGGAATGATCGTCGCCTTGTGGATCGGGTCGTGCTGCGGAACGTTGAGCCCGACGATGGCATGGCCGGCCTCGTGGTAGGCGGTCAGCTTCTTCTCGTCCTCGGTCATGACCATGGACCGGCGCTCCGCTCCCATCATCACCTTGTCCTTGGCGCTCTCGAAATCGTGCATCGTGACGACGCGCCGGCCGATGCGCGCGGCCATCAGCGCCGCCTCGTTGACGAGATTGGCGAGATCCGCACCCGAGAAGCCGGGCGTGCCGCGCGCGATGATCCGCAGGTCGACGTCCGCCCCCAGAGGCACCTTGCGCGAGTGGACGCCGAGGATCTTCTCGCGGCCCTTGATGTCGGGGTTAGGGACCTGCACCTGCCGGTCGAAGCGGCCGGGACGCAGCAGCGCGGGATCGAGCACGTCGGGGCGGTTGGTCGCCGCGACGATGATGATGCCCTCGTTCGGCTCGAAGCCGTCCATCTCCACCAGTAGCTGGTTCAGCGTCTGTTCACGCTCGTCGTTGCCGCCGCCGTAGCCCACGCCCCGGCTACGGCCCACGGCGTCGATCTCGTCGATGAACACGATGCAGGGCGCGTTCTTCTTGGCCTGCTCGAACATGTCGCGGACGCGGGAGGCGCCGACGCCCACGAACATCTCGACGAAGTCGGAGCCGGAGATGGTGAAGAACGGCACGCCAGCCTCGCCGGCCACGGCCCGCGCCAGCAGCGTCTTGCCGGTCCCCGGGGGGCCCACGAGCAATGCCCCCTTCGGGATCTTGCCGCCGAGGCGGGAGAACTTCTGCGGGTTGCGCAGGAACTCGACGATCTCCTCGAGGTCCTCCTTGGCCTCGTCGATGCCCGCCACGTCGTCGAAGGTGACGCGGCCGTGCTTCTCGGTCAGCATCTTGGCCTTGGACTTGCCGAAGCCCATGGCGCCGCCCTTCCCGCCGCCCTGCATCCGGTTCATGAAGAAGATCCAGATGCCGATGAGTACGAGGAACGGCAGCCACAGTCCGAGGGCCGACAGGAAACCGGACTGCTCCTGGCTCTTGGCGGCGATACGCACGTTGTTGGCCAGGAGCGTATCGGTGACGTCCACGTCCGCGGGCTTGATGGTGACCTGCTGGCCGCCGGTCGCGCTGTCGAAGACGATGCGTTCGCCGTCCAGTTCCGCCGAGGTGACGGAGCCGTTCTCGACCTGGTTGATGAACTCGCTATAGGCCACGTCCCGCGCCGAGCTGCCGGACCCGCCGCCGGAAAACAGCTGGAACAGCGCCATGACAAGGACGAAGAGGATCACCCAGAAGGCGATGTTGCGCGCGTTTCCCAAGAAAGGTCTCCGGTCTGGGCGCGCGATTGCTCCGCGCCGTGGCGTTGAGGGGCAACATAGGGCCCCGGCGGCCGGGGTTCAATCGAAGACGCCGGACCGATGGTGCAAGCTGGCGGAGAATTGTGGCGAAAGTTGCACCCGGTAGTCTTTCGCGAGCCCCGCCAGCGGCGCCGACAGGAGGCCGCCGGCCGCGTCGCGGATCGCGGGAGAGGCCCGGAGCGACGCCCGGGGCAAGCCGGTCGCGCGCCATGCGGTGAAGCGGATGTCCTCCGCCAGCGCTCCGACCGTCAGGCCCGCCGCCGGCCCCTCGATCGACCAGCGCCCGTCCCAGAGGGTTTCGCCGTCCGACAAGGGCCGCGGCGGTGCGCAGGCGGCGGCTTCGCGGGCCAGCCGGAGGCCGGGCAGGGGGCCGTCGAGCGGCGAGATCAGGCATCCGGCCAGCGTGACCGGTGCGTGCAAGTTCGCGGCCGCGTCCAGCAGCCGCAACTGTTCGCCGGTGCGCGGCGGGGCGGCGTCGCCGATCCAGCCGAGGGCCGCCAGCAGCAGCCGCCGCAGCAGGTCCGGCGCTTCGGCCCGGAGCGTCGCGATGTCGCGGCGCAGGAGCAGCAGGTCGCCGCGATCCTCGTGGAACAGCGTCGCGCCCAGCTCCGCGGTCCGGTGCCCAAGGCTGGCCCGCACTTCGGCCAGATGGGCGGCACTGCGCGCGAGCATCGTCGGATCGAGGGCGAGCGCCGCCATCGCCTGCCGCACCCGCACCCGCTCGAACCTCCGCTCGCCGTTCGAAGGATCCTCGAGCGGGACGACTCCGCGCCGCGTCAGGACGGCGCGCAGGGCGGCGCGCGTCACGCCGAGGAAAGGGCGGCCGAAATCCATGCCCTCCACCCGCCGCCACGCCGCCATGGCCGCCAGCCCGTCGAGCCCGGCCCCGCGGAGCAGGCGCATCAGCGTCGTCTCCGCCACGTCGTCGGCGGTGTGCCCCAGCAGGACGGCGCCGACGCCCCGCCCGCGGCCCCAGGCCGCCAGCGCAGCGTATCGCGCCGCACGGGCGCGGGCCTGAAGGCCGGCGCCGTCGTGCAGGGCGTCGAGCGTCAGGGTGTCGTGCGGAATGTCGTGGCGGGCGCAGAGAGCGGCGACATGCCGCGCCTCCGCCGCCGCCTGCGGTCGCAACCCGTGGTCCACGGTCGCGGCATGGACGGCCAGGCCCGCCGGTCGCGCCCAATCGGCGGCAGCGAGCAGCAGGGCGGTGGAATCGCCGCCGCCGGAGACGGCGATCCCGATGGTGCCGGGCGGGAGGCCGGCGCGTCCAAGCAAGAGCGCGCCGATCGCCGCCTTCGGCGCATCGTCCGTCAGGCTGTCGTCAGCCGGCGCAGCCAAGGTCCGCCCGCGCCGAATTGGCCTGAGCGACGGCGGGCGACTGCGGAAAGCGCACGGCGACTTCCGAGAGCGTCAGGCAGGCTTCGTCGGTCTGCCCCAGCGACCCGAGCGCGCTGCCGAGCCCCACCAGCGCTTCCGGCGCGCGGGGACCTTCGGGCGTTCCCGAGAACGACTCGAGAAAGGAGCGCGCCGCATCCGCGTGGCGACTGTCCCGGGCCAGCGCCTGACCGCGCAGGTAATGCGCCTCCGCCGTCAACGGACCGGTGGGGTAGGTCGTCACGAAGCGGCCGAAATCCTCCGCCGCCTTCGCGGTGTTCCCCTCGTCGAGGGCCGCCTTGGCCGTGTCGAAATCGGCCTGCTCGCCCGCGGCGAGTTGCGCTTCGCCCGAAGCCGGGGCCTCGGGCGCGGTCTCGACCGGGTTCGGAACGGTGCCGGCCGCCGCCGCCGTGTCCGCGCTCCTGCCGGCGATGCCCCCGAGCGGGCCGGGGTTCGGCAGCGCGGCAAGGTCGCAGTCGGGGGTCAGCTCGCAGAGCTGGAACCGCAGGTCCTCGATCCGGGCGGCCCCGTCGCGGGACACGCCCTCGATGCGGAACTGCAACTGCTCGGTCGCCCGCGTCAGCCGCTGCAACTCCGTCTCGATGGCGTTGACGCGGTCGATGGTGGTGGAGCCGCCGGTGCCGACGCCGGGTGCGCCGGTGGTGTTCAGCTCGCTCTGGAGCTTGCGCATCTCGACCTGCAGCACGCCCAGCTGCTGGCGGATGTCGGCCAGCGTCCGGTCCTGCTGCGCGGTCGCCGCGAGGGGCGCGGCCAGCGCGGCCACCAGGATGACGCCACCGAGCAGGGCGGGCCGCATCCGCATCAGACGCCGGCCCCGGCGGCCAGCACCGTCACCGACCGGCGGTTCTGGCTGTAGCACTCCTCGGTCGAGCAGATTTGCAGCGGCCGTTCCTTGCCGTAGCTGATGGTGCGCATCCGGGTCGCGGAAACGCCCTGGCTGATGAGGTAGTCGCGCACCGCGTTGGCGCGGCGCCCGCCAAGGGCGAGGTTGTACTCGCGAGTCCCCTGCTCGTCGGCATGGCCTTCGATGAGCGCGGTATAGCCCTGGTTCGCGTTCATCCACTGCGCCTGCCCGGCAAGGATCGTCTGGGCCTCGGGCGACAGCGTCGACTGGTCGACCGCGAAGAGGATGCGGTCGCCGATGGTCTGCTGGAAGTAGGCGACCGAGGAGGGATCGCCCACGCCGCCGGCGCCGAAGCCGCCGGCCCCCGCGCCGGCGTCGCCGAAGCCGTCGCCGGCACCGCCGCGACCAAGACGGTCGCCGCAGGCGGTGAGTGCCAGGGTGGCCATCAGGATAAGTGCGGTGGTTTTCATCTGGTTGTCCTCTATTGCAGAAGCGGGCCCCAGGCGGGGTCCGAGGCGGCCGCGGGGGTCGCGGCGCGTTGCAGGTTCCGGCCGGTGATGTCGACCGTGTAAAGCGCGGGCGCACCGTTGGCGCCCGATGTCTCGCGGGTGAACATCACCACACGGCCGTTCGGGGCCCAGGTCGGCCCCTCGTCGAGGAAAGCCCCCGTCAGGAGCCGCTCCTCGGAGCCGTCGGTCCGCATGACGCCGATGTGGAAGCGTCCGGCGTTCTGCTTGGTGAAGGCGATGTAGTCCTCGCGCGGCGACCAGACCGGCGTGCCGTAGCGGCCCTCGCCGAAGCTGATCCGCTCGCCCTCGCCGCCGCCCGCCGGCATGATGTAGAGTTGCGGCGCGCCGGAGCGATCGCTTTCGAAGACGATGCGGCTGCCGTCGGGGGAGAAGCTGGGGGCCGTCTCGATCGACGGCGCGCTGGTCAGCCGCGAGGTCTGCCCGGAGCCGAGGTCGAGCGCGTAGAGGTCGGTGTTGCCCGAGACCTCGGCCGAATAGACCACGCGGCTGCCGTCGGGCGAGAACCGCGGCGCGAAGCTCATGTTCTGGTCGACGCCGCCGACGATCTGCTTTTGCAGCGAGGCGACGTCGATGACCGTGACCTGCGGGAAGCCCGATTCGTAGCCGGTGTAAATGATCCGGCTGCCGTCGGGCGAGAAGCGCGGAGCCAGCACGATGGACTCCGACGAGGTGAGATACTGCACGTTCGCGCCGTCGTAATCCATCACGGCCAGCCGCTTCTGGCGTGCGTCCTTCGGCCCGGTCTCCGAGACGAAGACGACGCGGCTGTCGAAATACGGGCCTTCGCCGGTGATCCGCGAATAGGCGGCATCCGCGACCTTGTGGGCCATCCGGCGCCAGCCGTCGCGGGTGCCGACGAACTGGAGACCCTCGCCGAGGGGCTGCTCGGAGACGACGTCGTAGAGGCGGAACTGCACCACGATGCGCCCGTCAGGTTCCGCCAGGACCGAGCCGGTGATGAGCGCCTGCGCGTTGACGGCTTTCCAGTCCGAGAACTGGACCGGCGCGTCGAAGCTGCCGATGCGGGCGATATGCGCCTCCTGCGGGATCTCGCGGAAGAGGCCGGTGTTGGTCAGATCGGCCGAGATCACCCGGGCGATGTCCCCGGCGAGCTCCGAGGCCTCTGCATTGCGCGCCACGAAGGCCGGCACCGCGAAGGGCATCGGCGACAGCGTCGGGTCGGTGATGGTGATCCTTAGCTGCGCCTCTGCCGGAGCGGAGAGCGGACCGCCGAGCGTGGCGAAGGCCAGCAGGACGATGCCGATGAGCTTCGGCAGGAAGCTTTTGAGGGGTGGTGTCACGGAAACCTCTTTCGTGTCTTGCCGGCGCCTGCGCCCGGTATCGCCGGAGTGGCGCGGTTTCTCAACCTTGGCCTTCGGCGCGGGGTAAGACAGGCGGGCATATGGGGGGGCGGGGGGCATCACGGCATCAGATCCGGGTCGGATCGAAGGTGATGATGATGTCCTTCCAATCGTCGAAGCTCTCGGCAGGCAGGTCGTAGCCGCCGTTGTCGCGCGCGCAACCGATGATCGCCTGGCGCGCCTTGTCCAGCGCGATCTGGGTCGAGACCTCGGTCCCGCCGCGCGAGGACACCACCCGGATGCTGGAGGAGACGGGGAATCCGTCCGGGCGCATCTCGAAGCGAACCTCGACGATCGTGCGCAGCGTGTCGGTCGATACCGCCCCGAGATCCCAGCAGGCCTGAACGGCCAGCCGGAAGCCCTCCCTTTGGCCGTCCGAGAGCTGCGGTCCCTCCTGCGCCGCCGAGCCGCCGCCGGCCATCGCCTCGGCCATTGCCGCGGAGGCGTCGAACGTGGGCGTCGGGTCGCTGGCGGTTTCGGCCGCCGGTGCCGGTTCGGACGCAGGTGCCGACGTCTCCGCCGCCGCCGTCTGCACCGGTTCCGGGCGGCTCGGTCGAAGGCCGGGACGCTTGGAGGTTTCCGGCGCGCGCGAGGTCACCACAACCGGCTCCTCCGCGGCGGCGGGCACGTCGGCCTCGGTCACCTCGGCGGTGGTCGTCTCCTCCGGCGCGGCTTCCTCGGCGGGCTCCTCGGGCTCCTCCGGCTCGGCCGCGGGTGCGGGCTCGCTCGGGGCCTCGACGGTCGGGGCGGTCTCAGTCAGCGGCGGCGGCGCGGGGGCCGGCACTTGCGCCACCCGCTCGGCGGGGCGCGGCGTCGGGCTTGGCGATGGCGGCGCATCGGGCGCGTCGGGCGGCGGCGGGGGCGCGTCCGGCGTCTCCGCCACCGCCTCGGTCGGCGGCGCCGTCACGATTTGTGCGACGTCAGGCGAGGGGTCGGGCGGCGTGGCGTCGGGAGGTGCGGGCGTCTCGGGGCGCGGCTGCGGCGGCGGCGTGTCCGCCACCGGGGCGGGCGCGTCGGGCGTCTCGGGTTCGGCCGGCGCTGCGGGGGCCTCGGGCGCCGGAGCCGCCGGGCCGGGCGTGCGGGAGACGAGCGCGTCGAACTCGGCGCTCGACACGATGCCGACGGAGGCGATCTGCAGGCTCTCCTCCGGCTCGGAGGGCGGAAACAACCCCGCGATCAGCGCCCAGACGATCACGCCGGCATGCGCCGCCCCCGAGATCGCGATCGCCTTTCGCGTCCGCATGTTACTGCCCCGCCGGGCCGGGACCCTCGGCATCGTCCAGCGCCCCACCATCTAGCGTGGGCCCGCCCGCCTCGGTCACGAGGCCGATGTTGCGGAAGCCCCCGGCATTGAGCGCACCCATGATGACCATGACCTCCGAATAGGGCACCGCCCCGTCGGCCCGCAGGAATACCTTGTCACCCTCGCGCTCGCCGGCGATGGCGCGCAGCCGGGTCAGGAACTCCTCGCGCGGCACCTCCGTCGCGCCGATCAGGAGGCGCCCGTCGGCCGAAACCGTCACGGCAAGCGGCTCCTCGTTCTCCTGCGGCAGGGGGGCCGCCGCCGTCTCCGGCAGCTCGATCGGCACGCCCGCCGTCAGGAGCGGGGCCGCGACCATGAAGATGATCAGGAGCACCAGCATCACGTCGACGAAGGGTGTCACGTTGATCTCGGACATCGGCTTCGATCCGCCGCCGCCGCGCCCCCGCCTACGGCCGCCGCCGCCCGATTTGACGACCCCGGCCCCCATTCAGGCGGCGTCCAGCTGGCGCGACAGGATGGTGGCGAACTCGTCGGCGAAGGCCTCGTAATTGCCCAGGATGCGGTCGGCGTCGCGGCTCAGCTTGTTGTAGAACACCACCGCGGGGATGGCGGCGACGAGGCCGATGCCGGTGGCCAGCAGCGCCTCGGCGATGCCGGGGGCCACGACGGCGAGGTTGGTGTTCTGGCTGATGGCGATCTGCTCGAAGGCGTTCTTGATGCCCCAGACGGTGCCGAAGAGGCCGATGAACGGCGCGGTCGAGCCGATGGTGGCGAGGAAGGTGAGCCCCCCGGTCAGGCGGTCCCGCTCCTTGGCGATGGCCACGTCCATGGTGCGGTCGATGCGCGACTGGGTGCCGGTGATGAGGCCGCCATCGTCGCGGTGGCTGCGGCTCCATTCCTGCATCGCGGCGGCGAAGATGCGTTCGGCCGCCGATCCGGGCCGGTCGCCGATCTGCTCGTAAAGCTCGTCCAGCGGCTCGCCCGACCAGAAGGCCCGGTCGAAGGCGGCGGCATTGCCGCGCGCGCGGCGGAACTGCACGATCTTCTGCACCAGGATCGCCCAGACCCCGACCGAGGCCGCGAACAGCATCAGCATGACGATCTGCACGACGAAGGTCGCGCGCAGGAACAGCGCCCAGAGCGAGAAATCGATCTCGCTGGCGGCCGCCAGTACTTCCGTTTCCATCTGGACTGCCCGTCCTTCGTTGCTGGGCCGTTGCTCGGCCGCTCTGACTGCGCGGGGTCTTAGCAGACCGGGGACGGCTTGGCGAGAGAAGGCCGAAGCTCCGCGGAACATCCCGCGGGAGAGCGTGCGAGCGGGCTAGGTCCCCATCGCGGCGACCTCGCGGGGCAGGTGGCGGGGGCGCCCCGCAAGGTCCATGCAGACGATCACGACGCGCGCCCGGAACAGCACCTCGTTGCCGCGCGCTACCTGCTGGTCCATCGCGAAGCGCGCGCGCCCCACCCCCGCCAGCGTGGTGCCGACAACCAGCGCGTCGTCGTAGCGCGCCGGGCGCAGGTAGTCCGCCTCCAGACGTGCCACGGCGAAGACGAGGCCCGCCGCCCGCAGCGACACCTGGTCGATGCCGGCCGCGCGCACCATCTCGGAGCGGGCGCGCTCGATGTATTTCAGGTAGTTCGCGTAATAGACGATCCCCGCCAGATCGACGTCCTCGTAGTAGACGCGCAGCGGCCAGAGGTGCGTCACTGCAGCCGTCCGAGCCGCGCCGCGAGGCGCATCGCATGGGCGGGCTCCCGCGACATCGCCGGCAGGACCGGATCGTAGGCGGCGCGCATCACCCCGGCCACGTCGGGGCGCAGGACGGCGACGCCCTCCGCCAGCGCCAGCGGCGAAGTCTCCGCGAAGGCGCGGTCCGACCAGAGCAGCATCGCCTGCACCATCTGGTTGAGCGCCAGCGTCTCGGCGGGCACCTGTGCCAGTTGCGCATCCATGCGGATGAAGCTGAAGCAGGCCTTGATCGCGCCGCCCTCGTCGAAGCGGAAGACGCGGTACTGATTGGCCTCCGCCGCCTCCAGCCGGGCGACGAGGGGGCCGAGGTCGGGGATCAGGCGGTCGAGGTTCGGCGTCTGCGTCATCTCCGCCCAGTCGCGCAGGAAGAAGATCATCAGGTTCGCGCCGAGCTCCGGGTCCGTCTCCGCCATCCGGTGCCCGGTCAGCACGCAGAGGGCCTCGATCGCACCCTTGAGGATGCTGACCGTCGCGTCGGTCACGCCGAAGACGACCGGCACGATGGGCCGGCCCCAGCGGGCGCAGAGGAACTCGCCGTCGGCGCGGGTGAAGAGGGCGGTGACGGCGTCGGGGGAGAGGGGCGGGGCAGGGCTGGTCATGGGCCGGTGGGTGCCATGGCGGGGCGCGGAGGCCAAGGGGGCGATGCGCGCTTGACGCTCCCGCCCGCGCGCCCGATCAGGAGCCGACCCCCGAGGAGCCGCCCGATGCCCGAGATCACCCCCGCCACCTGGACCGCGCTGACGACGCTCACCACGCAAGGACAGGCCGAGGGGTTGGGGCAGGCGCTCGAGGACGCGCTCGAGCCCGACGGCGTCGGCGTCTTCGAGATGGAGGACGGGTCGGGGCTCTGGGAAGTCGGCGCCTATTTCGCCGAGGCGCCGGACGGGATCGGCCTGGCCCTGCTGGCCGCCGCCTATGGGGCGAAACCCTTCGTGCTGTCGGAGGTGCCGCCGACCGACTGGGTCGCCCATGTCCGGCGCGAGCTGCAGCCCGTCGAGGCGGGGCGGTTCTTCGTCTACGGCAGCCATGACGCCGACCGCGTGCCCGAAGGCCGCGTGGCGCTGCTGATCGAGGCGGCGATGGCCTTCGGCACCGGCCACCACGGCACGACGCAGGGCTGCCTGCGCGCCTTCGACCGTTTGCTGGATGCAGGCATGACGCCCGGCTCCGTGGCCGACATCGGCGCGGGAACGGCGGTGCTGGCGATGGCGGCGGCGAAGGTCTGGGAGGACGCGCCGGTCGTAGCCTCCGATATCGACGCGGTGGCGGTGGAGGTCGCTTTGGCCAATGTCGCCGTGAACGGGCTGTCGGGGCGCGTCGCCTGCCTCGAGGCGACGGGGTTCGAGCACCCCGACCTCGCGGCCCGTGCCCCCTTCGACCTGATCTTCGCCAACATCCTGAAGGGCCCTCTCATCGATCTCGCGCCCGCCATGGCCGCGCACGCGGCAACGGGCGGCGCGGCGATCCTTTCGGGCCTGCTCAATCCTCAGGCCGACGAGGTCGCCGCGGCCTATGCCGACGCGGGCTTCGCGCTGGAATATCGCGAGATCATCGGCGACTGGACGACGCTCACGCTGCGCCGCACCTGACGCCCGAACGCGAAACGGGCCGCCCGATGGGGCGACCCGCTTGACGCATCTCGTCCGGTGCGGCGGCTGCGCTCAGCGGCGACCGGACCAGTTCGCGATCTCGGACCGCTCGAGCCCGATGTCGTTCAGCTCGTGGTCGGTGAGGCGGCTCAGCATGCGGACGGTCGCGCGGCGGTCGTTCCAGGCGATGAGGTTGCCCAGAACGGCGGTGAAGATGCCGGTTGCGGGCGCGGGGCGGGCGGAGCGGAAAGCGTCGAGGGTGGCCATTTCGGTTGTCCTGGTATCAAGGTCTGCGGTGAAGATGCAGCCCTCTCGGCTGCCTCGGATCACAGGCATCTAGGAGCAGTTTTCATGCCGCACAATTGGCAAGCAGACATGCCCGTCATGCGCCTTCTGCATGGCAGAAAATGAACATCGATATGTTCACGATCGTATCCGGTCGCCGCGCTTGCCGGCCCTGCAGGCTGGCCCTGCGGCGGACCCTGTGCTAGCGACGGATCAAAGCAAGAACACCGGAGCGGGGCAGATGCGCGTCATGGGGATCGATCCGGGCCTTCGGGCCTGCGGCTGGGGCGTGATCGAGGTCGATGGCCCCCGGCTGCGCCATGTCGCCAACGGCACCTGCCGCCCCCAGGGCGATGACATGGGCGCGCGCCTCCTTTCGCTGCACTCGCTCCTGACGGCGGTGCTGCGCGCCCACGGCCCCGACGCGGCGGCGGTAGAGCAGACCTTCGTCAACGTCTCCGGCTCGAGCACGCTCAAGCTCGGCCAGGCGCGGGGCATCGCGATGCTGGTCCCGGCGCAGGCCGGGCTCGCGGTCGGGGAATACGCGCCCAATGCGGTCAAGAAGGCCGTCGTCGGTGTCGGCCATGCCGCCAAGGAGCAGATCGCCCATATGGTGAAGATGCAGCTTCCGGGCTGCGCGCCAGACAGCGCCGATGCCGCCGACGCGCTGGCCGTCGCGCTGTGTCATGCCTTCCATCTGCAATCCTCGGGCCGCCTCGCCGCCGCCATGCGGCGCCCGGACCCCGTTCGGAACCCCGCATGATCGGGCGGCTGACCGGGCGGCTCGACTGGAAGGGCCCCGACCAGGTGCTCCTCGACGTCCAGGGCGTCGGCTATGTCGTGCACTGCTCCGACCGCACCATCGCCGCGCTGCCGCCCGTCAAATCGCCCTGCGCGCTCTGGACGGAGCTGCTGGTGCGCGAGGATCTGATGCAGCTCTTCGGTTTCCTCACCCTGCAGGAACGTGAATGGCACCGCCTGCTGACCAGCGTGCAGGGGATCGGCGCGAAGGGTTCGCTCGCCATCCTCGGCGCCCTCGGCCCGGACGGCGTCGCCCGCGCCATCGCGTTGGGCGACGCGAACGCCATCAAGGCGGCCCCCGGCGTCGGCCCCAAGATCGCGCAGCGCGTCGTGCTGGAGCTGCGGGGCAAGGCGCCGGCGATGATGATGATGGACGCGGGCGACCCGCTGATCGACATCCCCGCCGCCGCCGGCCGGACGGCCATTCCTGGCGATGCCGCCGCCACCTCCGAGGCACTCTCGGCGCTGTCGAACCTCGGCTACGCCCCCGCCGACGCCGCCCGCGCGGTGGCCGAAGCGGCGGAGATCGCCTCCGACACCGGCGGCCTGATCCGCGCAGCGCTGCGCCTGCTGGCCCCGAAGGAGTGACGCCGATGTCCACGCCGGACGATGTGCTGGATCGGCACGGGATCGATGCGATGACCGCGGCGGAGCAGGGCGGGATGCCGCGTCTGCACGGGCGCGCCCACGGGCCGATCGCATGACGCCACGCGACCCTCTCCTTGATCCCGCCGTGCCCGAGATCTCCGACGACCGCGCCCTGCGGCCGCAGACGCTGACGGAGTTCATCGGCCAGGCGGATGCCCGCGCCAACCTGCGCGTCTTCATCGAAAGCGCCCGCCGGCGGGGCGAGGCGATGGACCATGTCCTCTTCCACGGCCCCCCCGGCCTCGGCAAGACGACGCTGGCCCAGATCATGGCGCGCGAGCTCGGCGTCGGATTCCGGATGACCTCCGGCCCGGTGCTGGCGCGCGCCGGCGACCTCGCCGCGATCCTGACCAACCTCGAGGCGCGTGACGTCCTCTTCATCGACGAGATCCACCGCCTGCACCCCGCCGTGGAGGAGGTGCTCTATCCGGCGCTCGAGGATTTCGCCCTCGACCTCGTGATCGGCGAGGGGCCGGCGGCCCGCACCGTGCGCATCGACCTGCAGCCCTTCACGCTGGTCGGGGCGACGACGCGGCTCGGCCTGCTGACCACGCCGCTGCGCGACCGTTTCGGCATTCCCACCCGGCTCGAGTTCTACACCGTGCCGGAGTTGCACCAGATCGTCACCCGCGGCGCCCGCCTCATGGGCGCGCCCGCCGCCGTGGACGGCGCGCAGGAGATCGCGCGCCGCGCCCGCGGCACCCCCCGCATCGCCGGCCGCCTCCTGCGCCGGGTCGTTGACTTCGCGGTGGTGGAGGGCGACGGGACGGTCACGCGGCAGATCGCCGACCGGGCGCTGACGCGGCTCGGCGTCGACCATCTGGGCCTCGACAGCGCCGACCGCCGCTACCTAACCCTGGTGGCCGAGAACTACGGCGGCGGCCCCGTCGGCATCGAGACCATCGCCGCCGCCCTGTCGGAAAGCCGCGACGCGGTGGAGGAGGTGATCGAGCCGTTCCTGCTGCAACAGGGCCTCATCGCCCGCACCCCGCGCGGGCGGATGCTGGCGCAGAAGGGCTGGACGCATCTCGGGCTGGAGGCGCCGCGCCGCGAGGGCGACCTCTTCGACTGACGCGCGCGGGCGCACAACCCCATGGCGCGCGGGCGCACAGCCCCGATGGCGCGCGGGCGGGGTTCCAACCCGCGCCGCCCGCCCCTAGGGTCCGCGCCAAACGCGAGGCTC